>JBDTMO010000021.1:0-18360 GCA_039934235.1 bacterium
CGAGCGACTTGGTCAGGGCATCGAACGAGGTCGAGTGAACGACGCGCGCACCACTGAGCGGATCGAACAACCGATCCGCTGGCGGCGTGCGCGACAATGCCACGTGGCTCGCCGACGGTGCTCCGCCGACGGCGAACAGCCTCCGCCACGCTGCAAGTGGTGCGCGCATCAGGACGCAGCCTCCGCCCGGTCTTCGCGCGCGATCATCTCCAGATAGAGCAACACCTGGCCCACCGTGAGCTCCGAGCACTCCGCCGGAGTCCAGCCAAATTCACGGGCGAGAATGAAGCAGGCGCGCGCCAGCGGAGCGCGCACCGCCTGCTCCAACTCGTCCTCACTCACCGTCAACCCGCTAATCGCATTGACGCGATCCGCCAAGAACTGCACCACGCCCGCGGGCAGGTCGCCTACTTGCTCGACACTCATCTTTGGCGCAACGAGCGACTGCTGCACCATGAGCACCGAGGCAAGCACGCGCTGCTCGCGTGACGCGCGGACGACACGATCGACGTCGCGCACGAGCAGTGGGCGAAGTGTGACTTCGCCGGCCGGACCCTGATCGGCGTCGCCCGTGGACGCCTGGCCGCGCAACAGCGCATACGGAATGCGGACGGAGTGCGTCGCTGTTCCGGACGCGAGCAACGCGTCGGCCGTGAGTTGTGTTGCCATGATCTACTCTCCGCTCGAGTGCGTCACCCTTGCTCTTCCGTCTTTACCCACAGGGCGCGGAACGTCACGTTCTCCAACACGTAGTCGTCCTCCGGCATCGTGTAGTTCCACTCGCTGATCTGCACACCCATCACCGTCACCGTGGCGCTCGCGTCGGGCACGTTGGGGTTCTGCAGGTGCAAGCTGAGATTGAACGACGGCGCCACGAACGCGCCCTGCGGACGGTTGTCGCCCGCCGCACCCAGCATCAATCGGAGCAACGCTCCATTGATGTGCGCGCGCCCGATATTCCCTGTGACGTCGATGTTGCCCGGCCTCAGCTCCGTTGCGAAGCGCTGTCCGAGCTCGTGAAACGCCTTCGTGGCATTGGTGACACGCACCGTCACGCCGGTGGCGCGCCCAATTGGTGTCAGCGCGTACTTCTCCGCGACGGCCTTGGCCGCATCACCCGCGGGTCCCGCTTCGACGGCGACGGAGATGGTGCCATCGCCGCCGGTATAGACTGTTGTCGCCATGGAATGAGCCTCTCGCGGCTATTGCAGGTTCATGATGACCTTCACGAAATCGATCGAGAACGTCGGCTGCAGCGTCATCGTCACGATCGCCTGCCCCGTGATTTCCTGGGCACGCGTCGCGCCTACGTCGAGCGAGTAGCCAACGAGCATTTCGTCCAGCACCATCTGTGACAGAAATCCATCGAGCGTGGCCTTGAGCGCCGCGCGCACGCGCACGTTGTTCAGGCGGCCGATGTACGGATTGCTCCCGATGCGCACACCTGCTTTTGCGTAATCCACCGTGCGCCGCACGGAGATCTGCCGGAACGCGCCGGTGTCACTGGTGATGCCCTTGAGCACGCGAATGCCGAGTTCATTGCGCAGCACAAGCATTTGCTTGCCAAGGAGGTTCTTCTGTTGTCCGCGCGAATACGCTTGCGCGAGGCCGGCCGCCGCGATGTCCTTGTTCGTCAGGCTGATGTGCACGCCTAACGTCGAGAGACGTCCTGCGACGAGCGCCGCCGCATACGCAGCGGGAAGAACGACCTGCGTCTTGAGCGCCGCGTCGTCCGCCTTGATACCTGGTGTCACGAGAATGATGCGCGGGTTGGACACGATGTCTTCGGGGATCATGTTCGTGAACCCGTCCGTCGTGACGCCAAGAAGCCCCATGCGCTCCTTGCCGTCGTTTTCCGTACCCTCGAGGTGCGTAAGCATGTTCGCCTTCGCGTCTCTCGCTCCCACGCCGCCGACGACGACGATGTTCACCGTCTCGGGCGCCAGGAGATCGAGGCCAGGGGCGACCGACGTTCCGCCACCTGCGACTTCACCATTCGACGCAACGGCGACACCCGCCGTGACGGCCGTGGGTACGCTCGCCGCGTTGGCCGGTGGCGCTACGACCGTGAGAAGACGACTGTCCGCTGCAATGGCGGCTGCAAGCGCTCCGGCGGTCGACGCATCGTGCGTCTCCTTCAGTGTGCCGAGCTGCACTTGGAGTGCGAGCGCCGGAACGGTGAGCAGCGTGACCGTAATCGCGTTCGCCCATGTGCCCGGTGAGTTCGCCTGTAAACCGAGGATCGCTCCGCCCGCGTTGTTCACCGAAAACGTCTTGGTGGGTGGCGTGCCCGCAAAGTCGCCAACACGCACGGCGTACACGGTCGACGCGCCGCCGCGATAGAGTTGCTCGATCGTGCGCGTCAGCGTCAACGCGTTCGCCTGATCGGCCGCGAGCACGGGCCATCCGTCGTACGGCCCAAACAAGTCAAGCGCCTCCGAATAGCTCGAAATCACAAACACCTTGTTCAGCGTCCCTCGGCTCGCAGTTCCAACGACGCCAATGTTGCCCGTGGAAATTCCTCCGACGCCGATGAGGCCTTCGGCCCGAACGTCGATGTACGTTCCCGGGAGGATCATTTCGGTGATCGTCTCACTCATACCCGTCTCCTGTCGTTGGGAATGCTGCCGTCGATCCGCGTCATACGGGGACCGTAAAGACCTCGGTGCTGTTTGGAGTGATGCCTGGTGGATCGGCCCCATCGCCCATTTGCGACGTGATGGGGATACGCGCGATGATGCCGCCCGACGAATCGGGCCGGTTCACTTCTCGCTCGAATGTGAACGTCATTCGTGCCGACCGGCGACGCAGCGCCAGCGCCGGCGCGGGCTCCGGTGCGGCGACACTGCCAAGCGACGCAGGCGCCAACGCGATGAGCCGCGTGAGGCCCGCCTTCGCTGCCGGCGCGAGCAGCGCGTCCACGACCGCGTCGGACAACGTCTGCGTATTCGCTGCGGTGTTTGCGCAGACGTCGACGCGAAGTGTGCCGGTAATGCGCTCGAGGCGCTGCTCCCACTGCCCCAGGAAGTACGTCACCGCGACAATGCCATTCAGTGGTAACGCCGTGCCGAACGTCAGCGTGCCGATACGCGGGTCCGCGCGCACTTCGCCTGCGGCAGGTACGCCGGGAACGACGGTGCGCGCGGCATTCGCAACCGACACCGTGATGTCGGCGGGCCCTAACGGCACGTCGCCGGGATCACTGCCATCGCTGCGAACGAGCCCGCCATGCGGCAGGATCAACACCGTCCTCGTTACGTCGATCAACGAGAAGAGCGGATCCTCCGGCAGGAACGGATTCGCGAGATCGATCGTCGCGCTCCATGGCAGAATTCCGCCGACGATGAGCTGTGAGCGCTCGCCGAGGCCGGGGTTCACGCGCGCGGTGCTTTCGAGTGAGAGGACGACGGCAGGCAGCTCCGCTGCTATAGACGGCTCAGCGCCGCCGATCTGCACGGGCGCGGGCGCAAGCCCGACCCCCGACAAGTACGCCGCCACACGCGAGAGAAAGAATGTCTCGGCCATCGTCAGCCGTCTCCGAAGAGTTGCTTGATGGGGTCGAGCACCGACGCGGCTTTCGACACCGCCTCCTTGAGCGCGGCGGCAGCAGGCTTGAGCGGCTCGAGTATTTCCCCGACCTCCGGGACTTCGCCCAGCAGCGCGGGAAGATCGAGTGCGTCGAGTCCGAGCGAGGCAAGTGCGTCGAGATCGAGGCCGAGTTCCGCACCAAGATCGAGCGATGGCGCGGGCGGTTCGGGCGGTTCGGTGTACTCACGCAACACGATCCAATAGCGGAACATGTCGGCGTCGTTCGCGGCTTCCTCGAAGCGCAGCTCTTCGATGAGCACACGCTCGAGCTCTGATTCCTTCGCGATGTCGGCGACGAAGTCCACTGGATCGCCAGCGAGGAACTTCTCGCGCACGTCCTTGAGGAACTGGTCTCGCGTCTCGTCCGTCGCCAGCGAACCGGTGATCTCGATGGCCAGCGCGCCTCGGCCCATGTCCTGGTGCAAGTCGCCCGACAGGCCGGGCACCGGGAGCACGGCCAACCTCCGCCGCTCGAACGAAGCGATTCGTTCGATACTCGGTGGTGACCATCCGCCGATGAGCGGCCGTACGAGCATGTGCGCTTTCTCCTATGGCACGAAGGGGACGGCGCGTGCCGCCGCGTTATCGCTGTCCACGTAGCGCGACACGAGATCCCAGAACGTGTCGGAGCTGTCCACGCGATCCTTGTTTGGCATCGCATCCTTGTCGTCTTCGGACTTGATGAGCGCGAGCAGCAAGTACGTCTTGTTCGTTCCGACGACGTTGGGTTCCGTCGCGCCCGGAAACTCGATGCGCGCGTAATCGACACCCAACGGCGGAACGGTCACGTCGGCGAATGCAGCGCCTGCTGGCAGCTCCGTCCAGAACGACGGGTCCTTGTTCGGGGCGTTGTTGTCGTTCAGGTCGATGGCAAAGAGCTTTACTTTCCCCTTCGTCGTGAATCGGCGACGATTGTGCACGCGCACGTAGATGACGTTCGTACCGGTGCCGGTGATGGTGTCCGCCGGCCGGCGCGACATGAAGTCCTTGAACGCATCCTTGGCAGGACCCGTGATGTCCGGATGGACGACGATGATGTCAGGACTGCGACCGCCAGCGGGATAGCCACCGACGCGCGTGTCATCAGCGATTCCGTCGCGGACGTAAAGAGATGCGACGGGCTGCGGCGCGACGTGCACGATCCGCAACGACGCGCGCCGCTCCTTCTTGATGAAGGCATCGAAGCTCGTCCCATCGACCACCGGCGACGGGAGTGGGTCGTCACCATTCGGCGTCGTGCACATCGCGAGCAGTGCGACGTCCTTGTCGGCGAACGTGGCATCGGGCACCCACGTAAAGCGCGCGACAACTGGCTGCCCCGGCCCAACCTTGTGGATGGTCACTGGGCTCGTGCCGATCCGCGTCCATGGGGCCACCGGTTTTGCAGGATCGGTGGGAGGATACACGTCGCTGACGTTGCCGAGCGCCGGTACGGCCACTGGTGCGATGCCGTGCGGTGCGGGCACGGGCGAGAGGCGCGCGAACAGGTGAACATCCACGGTCTCGGTAATCGACACGCCCATCGACGACACCTGCACATAGACGAAGTTCGTCTCGAACGGTACCGCATCATCGACGCCGATCTGTTCGTCGAACTCAACGCCATCCACGACGTCGTCGAAGAAGGAAAGCGGCGCCGCGTCAACGCGGATGTCGTAGCCATGCACGAAATCGATCGCGAAGCGCGTCGCTCCGGTTTGCGGCAGCCGCGGATCCATGAGCGGCGTACCAGGCAGCGGACCGACGTTGGGCACGACACGTGGATAGGTGCGTCCGTCCTCGATGACAGTCTGGCGGATGAACAGCTGATGCTGTGCGGTGGCGGCGAGGTCGGTGTCCCAGATGCCACGCCCAAATGTTGCCGCGCGAAGACGCGTTGTTCCCGGCACGAACGTAAGATCGTTGACGAGGACCAACGGGAGCGTCTTACCGAACGGCCGCCAGGCAACAGCAACAGCCGGCGGGGCATACGCGGCGGGGGCTGCTGGTGCCGGTGCTGCCGCGGCAGCCGCGACCGTAATGAGTACCGAGTCTGTAAAGAGACCGCGCCGCACGGTGATCGTGGACGAGTTGCCGACGACTGCTCCGCCTGCGACGGTGACGCGGCCGGTCGCCGACACCGTCAACGCCGCCGCGTTCGAAGTGGACCACTCGGCCGCGCGTGTACAGTCGAACACGGGCCCGCTCGTCATGGCGCAATTCGCCTGCAACTGAATGGTCTGCGTCAGCGGAATGTTCGCGGGCTTCGCCACGAGCGCGACACCCGTGGGCAGCGGAACGTTGGGCAGCACGTAGACGCCGCCGAGTGTACCGGCGAACAAGCGTGTCGGGTTGGGGATCGTTCGATCGAACTTCACGGACGCGACGGGCCCCGGAGAGATGGCGAGCAAGTCGGGATTCGGTCGTGGCAAGGGAGCGGTTGGTGCGCTCACGTCCGTCCACGTCTTGCCGCGATCATACGTCAGGAAGACCCGACCGCCGACAATCGTCGTTGCGGCAACGCCACCCGCCGAGGTGTTCGCGGCGTCAGCGACAACGCTGCCGTCTGGCTTGATTGTCCACTTGTTGCCATTGACGAACGCACCGGGCGTAAAGAAGACCACCGTGAGCGTTCCGTTCAGTGCAACGGTCGCGGCCGTGGGTATTCCCGCGACCACTGGAAGCGCGCCGATCTTGAACGAGAATTGCGCGACGCCGACGATACCCGCCGTTGTAATCGCGATGACGATGTCTGATGTGAGTCCGCCGGTCGCTGTTGCGGGCAGCGATGTCACATCGGGCACTGAGCTGACTGCGACGACCCATTCATCTGACGGATGCGACGCGATGCTCGAGACAAGACGAGGCACACCGCCCTGAACGGGGAGCGGAGTCGGTGCTGTCCCCCAACCGGCCGCCAACGTCCCATTCAATGCGAACAACACCTGCCCCGCCGACGTGCCGATCCATCCTGCAACGCGATTCGGCACGACCGGAATCACGGGACCGAATTCGATCGCCTGTGTATCCTCGCCGGCACTGACGATGACGCCCGCGCTGGTCATGCCGTTCAACGCCGTGGCAGCGGCAAGCACCACTGGGTTCGCAAGCGGCAACGCCGGCGGCGCAGGGACGAGATAGGCAATCCCTTCTGTCGGCGACGCCGTCCAACCCGCAAGGCTGCGACCGGGCGTAAGCGGATCTTGCTCGAGCGGAAAGGTGAACGGTCCATTCGCCCCACCGCCGATATTCTCGCCGTCGATCCTGACGAACGATCGCCGGTCCGCGAGCGGCAGGTCGGCGAGAATCGGGTTGATGAGGCCAGTTGCGCCAGCGCTAAATGGCGCTGCCTCGACGGTGGCGAGATTCATCGCGGTGTCCTGACCCACCAGGATGAATTCCGGAATCGTCGCGTGAAACGCGAGTGCGCCGCCGTCCGCCCAGCCAACATGCATCCACGTCGCACCACCGACACTCGCGTACGACCCGTTGTCCTGCAGACCGCCACCGCTCATGAAGTTGAACGCGGCCGCCGGATGCACGGTAACGTCGACGAACTGCGCCGCGATGATGCCGTGGCTGCGCTTCCGCCAGAACCGTTCGCTCCCCGGCTCCAACTTGAGGTTTCGCGCGAGCGAGAGTCCGCCGTCGTTACCGATCCACAGTTTCCGGTGATCGGCGCGATCAAAGAGCGCGATGTGCTGATCGGCGTGCTGCGCGTAATCGCCCTGATCGTAGTTCTGCCAATCGAGGATGGTCACCCAGGTCTGCGCACCGTCCACCGACCGGCACACGTCGATCTCCCCGCAGACGAGCACGTCCGGATTGCTCGGATCCACCTCGATGAGCATGCAGTAGTCCGCCTGCCCATCTGTGGTGACCGGGAGCGCGTCGCCGTACAACCCGGCCCGCGGAATGCGCGCGCGCTTTTTCCAGTTCTTCCCATTGTCGTCCGAACGAAACACAAACGACGCGTGGGCCTGTTCCGGGAGCCGCTGGAACGTGAGCGGTGGCGGTGGCGCCGGATCGCGACCAGGGTTGGGCGAGAAGACCGCGTAAACGATGGACGGATGATCCTCGCAGAGCGCCAACCGTATTCGCGTAAACGCCCGGCCGCCCGAGTACAAGTCGTCGCTTGGCACGTCGAGCTTGCTGTCCCACTTCATCTTCTTGTCGCGCCGGTCGAATCGGCCGCGAAACACGCCCGCCGCCGAAACGCCGAGGTAGAGAATCAGGTAACGCGCACCCTGAATTCCGTCCTCGGCTTCCTTGTCGTCTTCGCGCGGATCACGCGCGAGCAACAGGTCCGTGCAGTAGTCCGGCCACGTTACCAGGAACTGCAGGTTCGTCGCGAATGCCGGCGCGCCCGACGGGTCGTCGGCTCCAACAGGAAACTCACGCGTAAAGCCGATACCGCCCGTTGGCTCGAACCGCCACAGTCCGGTCTGTGCCGCAACCCAGAACCGTTTCGGATTGCCTGGATCGAAACGAATGCGCGTATAGCGCAGTGCCCCTCCCTTCAGGTCGTCGCCCGGAAGCGCACCGAGTCCGGGCGCCGGGGCAAGATTCACGAATGCAGCCGTGGACGGATCCACAGGCACCGTGACGCGGAAGAGCCCAAGACCCGCGACATAACGCGCGGTCATCGATCCGGAGCCAACGATCACCGTGTTGGGTTCCCCCGGCACAATCGCAATCGATCCGATGGGAAAGTTGTCTTCCGGCTTACCGACATGCGCCCAGGTATCGCCCGCATCGCGAGACACCCACAGTCCACCGTGCGCACTTCCCGCATACAACACCAGCGGGTTCGAGTCGTCCTGCGCGAACGCCGTGATCCGTCCGCCAACATTGCGCGGACCGATCGTCGCCCATGTAGGATCAGCCGCAACAGGCGGACGATTCGCGTGCGCGACTGACGCCGCCGCGAGGTGGGAGTACGAAATCTCCGACACGCCAAGACGCTTTCCGTGGCCATCTTCACGCTCGGTGATGAGGTCGGCCGCCGTCTTCGGATAGAGTATTTCGGTATCAGACATGAATGACGATGCTCATGGAACGGCGGCCGGAGCCGCATCGAGCAGATACGCCATCGCTCGCGTAAGGTCGCGATTGCTGGGCGTGCCTGGCCGAAAGACGGTGTCGCTGGTGGTGTCAGCCGTGGGGTGCGATGCGACTTCCGCCCACGCGCGGAACACGCCGAGCCATCCGAGATCGCGCACCGTTGCCTCGCCGGCCGTGCGCTTGGTGATGTATTCGTCGGTAAATACTTCCCCCGCGTCGGCGCGATCCGGTGGCGCCGCCTCCTCGCTCGCACGGAGGTCGCCGCGCCGCTCACTCTCGGCGCCGCCACTCACCATCATCTTCCACTCGTTCACTCGCCGGCGATCGAGATTCCAGTTGCGGAACACCTGTGTCACGCGATGGAACGGCACGGTGCCACCGTCCGGTTTGACGGGCGTGTCGTTCAGCGACATGCGCGACGCCGCACCAACGCACAGCAGCGCCGCGAGATCGGCGGCATCGTTCATGACGCTCACGCTGTCGCCAAACACGTCGTCTGGGTCCGCGAAGTACGGGAAGCCGTCAGACTCCATGTCGCTCAACAAGGTGAATGCGACAGCGGCAGGAGGAACCGGCGCGAGCACCGCGTCGAGCGTGAGAATGCTCGTCGTCTTCGCGGGGTTCGTGATGGCGACTCGTTCCTTGATGGCCACCACCGTGCGTCGCTGCGGCGGAACAGTTTGAATCTCGATCGTGTCGCCGACTTTGAGCTGCGCGCCAAAGAAGACCGGAGCCGTCGACGCTTCCACATCGGTGGGCAACACACCGGCTTGCGGAGTGAGCGTCTGTAGTTGTGCTATTCCGGCAATCACCGCACTGCGATCTCGCGCCGCGCGCTTGAACGCGATACCACCCACGGGAATGGCGATGTTGAACGGGGACGACACGATGATGTCGGTGTCGTCGATGACCTGTTCGACGATTCTTTGATTCCCTGTCGGGCCACCGGTCGCGATCTCGATGACGTCACCGGGCCGGAAGAGCGAACGCAGGAACGGCGACGTTCCATCCGTCGCGTTCTTCGAGCGATAGGTGCGCGTTGTCGCAGGAACCAGCTCGATGAGACAACCCGCCTTGCTCGGCGCCTCCTTGCGAAGAACGTCCTGCGCCACTCCGCTGCGACCCATCGAGACCGCCAGCCGCGGGCGTGGCGTATGAAACAACACGAACGCGCTCGACTCGACCGCCAGCACGTCCCTGAAGATCGCCTCGCCGGTCGTGTAGTCGGCAAGCGTCGTCTTCTCGTCGCCGTTGTCGGAGAACACAAAGCCCGGCGCCAGCTCGAGCCCTTTCTCATCGACGCGAACTAGCGCGACGTTGAGCGTTCCCTTCACCGCGTCGAGCGTCACCGCTTTGGCGAGCAACTGCCCGAACTTCTCGACCGTGATCGGGGCGATGGGCGCATACACAACCTGATCGGGAACGCCACCAGGGAAACGAAACACGAGCTGGTCGCGCAGGATGCGGATGGTCAGCGTCGCGGCCGTGCCGGGCGTCCACCACAGCTTCAGCAGCGGGTGGCGCGCCGGCGGATACGACAAATCCGTCAAACGTTCGGAACCGAATGGTGCCGCAAGATCGTGCACGAGCGCGGTGTCGTCATACAGCCGCAGGAACTGTCGCGGCTCGCCATTCGAGAATTCATTCTGGTCGTCAGCCACATGCGACGAGATCGCGTAGCGGTACAACGCTGCGGTGCCGAACCAGAGCAGCCCAACAATGCCCAACCACGCGGCGAAGTAGCCGAACGCCTTGCCGTCATCCCGCGCATGGCGGTCCTTCTGCAATTCCTCCACGCCCTCATGCAACCACTTGTCATAGAGGAGCATGAAGAACAGCGCGAGCAACACCTGCACGATGGGGCCGAGCAGCAACAGCTTGCGTGAATTCTCACGCGTGCCGCGTATGGCGACGAAAATCGCCTGCGCGACGGCAAGGCCCAACGGAATGCCAAACCACAACGTCCAGCGCGCCGCGCCAGCGCCACCGAGCGACGCAAAGAATCCGACAGACGCGACGAGTGACAGCCCGGCTTGAATCCACCCGGTAATACCTTCGGCGCGCAATCCTCGTCCGCTTGCCGACACGATGATCATCGTCACAAGCGGTCCGAGTGACGACACCGCGACCGGATACACGAGGTGTTCGTACTTGCGCACGTCCTCGGCATCCGATCCGTCTGCCGCAGTCAGTGGTCGCGTGAGATCCTTGCCAAGTGGCAACGCGAGCGCGCCGAAGTACGCGAATGCCACGGGCAGGAACATCGCGGCGGTCGCGCCCATCCAATCGGCAAGCGTCCACACGCGCTCGATCTCGATGATCGTGCGGAAGTAGTCAACGGACTCGCGAATGAGCGCGGGACTCAGCGGCGGCGGCGCCGGATCGATCTTCTTGAACTCGTCGTCGAACGTGGGAAGTCCGACAGGCTTCGTTCCATATAGAAGTGCGATGCTCTCCGACATCGACTTCCCGAAAGCTTTGGGAATGTCGCTCGGGTCAGGGAAAAAGTCCGCCCACTTCTTGGTGCGCGTGTCCGTGCCTCGCCCAAAGAACTTGTCGGCGATTCGCACATCGAACGCGCCGGCAACATCCTCGCGCGTCATGAAGCGCACGGCGGCCGTGGTGCCAACCGACGGCGTGGCCAACCGCGCTTCGACGCTCTCGAAGTACGGATGCGAGAGGACGTCAGCCGCGACGTGGCAGAGATGTCCGAGGACGTACGCCTGCATTTGCTGCTTTGCTTCGTCGCGCTTTTTCTGGTTCGAGATATCCGAGTCGATCTGCGGCCCGACTCGCTTCCAGAAGTCGAACACCAGGTTCGTCGTGTTGGCCAACACCTTCTCGCGGTTCTCGTCCGCCGATCCCTTATGCAGCGTGTCGAACAACCAACGCTGACCAGGCGCGAAGTACGCGGCGTAGCGAGGCAGGTCCGGTCCAATCGCGCCCAGCATGGTAAAGCGAGACAGGGTAACCGGCGGACCGTACAGCCGAACAGGTGGCTCGATGACCGGCTGCGACGCGCTGAGCATGCGCTCGGCTTCCGTCAACAGATGGAGCACGTGCGCTTCGAGTTCGCGCACTGGTCCACTGGCCTTCTTTGCGGCAATCGCGCGCCGGAGCTGCCCGATGCGATCGCGGGCGAGCAGTGTGATGGCGGCGTAGGTAAGAGGTCCGGGCATGGTCGCTACCCCACCGAGACGCTAACGCCAACCGAGCTGCCGCCACCGCCACTCGGCAGCGCATCCTGCAGCCGCTCGAACGCAACGACTGTCCTGTCCAATCCTTCGTCGACTTGCCGTGCAATGTCGTCGAGCTGCGCGCGAAACGGAGCGATCAGCGCGGCAACGTTGAGCTTCGAGAGCTCGGCAAGCAGCTCGTCGTACACAGCGAGTGGCGTGGCCAGCAGTTGCTCGAGCGACAACTTTGCAAGCACGCGTGCAATGGTGTCGCGCACGGCGTTCAGTATCGTCAATACCGGCGCGAGCGGATCGGCCGAGGTCAGTGATTGCTGCAACGCGGTCACTTCGGCGAGTGCAGGGCCCAACAACGCGTCTGGCGACAGCAATTGGATCTGCGCAATCACCTCGGCGTGAATCGCATCGAGCGCAGCGAGGAGTGGCGCGAGGTCGATTGCGTCGAGGGCTGCACGTGCGCTCGCAATGCCAGCCTTGAGCGGCGCGAGTATCGCGTCGATCAGCGCCTGGATACGGCCCTTCAGTGCGTCGAAGATGGGACGCGCGAGCCCAACGAGGCGCGACGGCGGGATGATCGCGAGGAACGCGCGCAACACGCCACTCAAGCCAAGCTCGAACCCCGGCAACCCAATTTGCTTCAACAACCCACGCAGATACGCGCGCGCTGGATCGAGCGGCGCTGTCGATGCCTTCAGGTTAGCGACACGCACGTCGGCGTCGGAGAAGCCAGTCGTGGCGATGCCCTGAATCCTGTTCGTGGCATCCGCAAGCGATGCAGCGAATCGCGCGCGGTTGGACTCCAGAAATCCAAACACGGCACTCGCGTCCAATCCCGGCTCGGCGGCCGACAGCGTGACAATCGCCGAATCACCTGCAGTGAGCCGCGCGGTGAGCGGGCCGATTGCCGCGCGAACACGCGTTGCGCGCGCCGCCGCGTTTGCGACGCGTGATTGGAAGTCGAGCGAGTCAACCGTGGCGCGAGCCGCGGCCATCGCCGCGCCGGCGTTCACTACCCGCGCATTCAACTCGGCCGACGCCGATTGGCCGTCGAGCCAGCGGAGCACCGACTCGAACGAGTGTGGATACACCCGCAAGCCCATCCCATTGAGCAACCCCGACACCATCGCGCCAAGCCCGCCCATCATCTGCAGCTTGGGCGTACTGTCGGCGAGCGTGATGAATTCCTGCATCAGGCTTTCGAGACGCTGCTGAATGAGGTCCGCGTCATACTGGTCGAGCAGGGCGACCGAGCGTGTGTGCACGTCGTCGAGCACCGTGTCGATGTCATCGAGACGCAGTACAGCGATCACCTGCTGGCGCACCGCGGTGATCCTGTCCTCGATGCCGCCAATCAGCGTTGACGGCTTGAAGCCTTCGACGGTCGAGATGACAGTCGCGAACGCGCTGCGGATTGGCGCGAGGGGTGTGTTGACGTCGAGGCTCGCGATCGCGGCCTTCACCTTGTCGATGGCATCACGCACTGGCTGCAGCGTGAGCGCAGGGGATAGCTGCGAGATCTGCTGCGACAATTCCTTCAGCTTCGCATCGACCTGCGCCAACGCGGCACGCGGCTCGTGTGCCTTCACTTCGGTAATCAGCGCATCGTAGCTCTGCTGGATCGTTGCCACCGCCGCATCGACGTCGGCGAGTATCGCGAAGTGTCCGTCGGGCGTGATCTGCAGCAGCGATTCGATCTCCGTCTCGAGCGCGCCCGCGTCAGCGTCCTTGATTGGCGCCACCGCGGCGTCGATGTCCGACTTCATCGATTCGGGAATCAGGTCGAACGGCACCGCGCCAATGACGTCCGCCGCTGTATCGATCGCGCTGGCGGCCGTGTTGAAGTACGGCTCCATGCGCGCTTGTTCGAGCGCTGTCGCGAGCGCGCGTATGCCTTCCTCAACCGCACCGAGCGCCTGATCCAGATGCAGTGAGTCGAGGAACGTCTTCACTTCGCCAAACAATGCGTCGACGGTTTGCTTGAGATCATCGACGACGCCTTCGACCGCGCCGAGTGCGGTGGTCGTCGCGTCGGCGGCGGCCTGCAGCGCCGCGAGCACGTCGGCCACGAGTTGCCGCACCGCTTCGATGATCGTGACGATTGGCTCGAGCAGTGTGCGAATGGCGTCGGCGATTGGCTTGATCGGCAGTGCGGCAACCGCGTCGCGCACCGAGCCAAGTGCGCCCTGGTACGTGACGCGCACTTCGTCCAGCAACTGCGCAAGCGTGTCGATCGGCGCCGTGAGCACCGCCATACCATCTGCCAGCGGCTGCACGAATGACGCGACATCGATCGACGACACTTTATTCGCGATATCCGTGACACTGCTTTCGGCAGTGGCGAACAGCGCGTCCAGATCCTGCGTCGGACCTTCGAGCAAGTCCTGTCGGATGAACTTCTGCAGTCCGCCTGCGATGAGTGTGCTGATCCGATTGAGTGGTGCGAGATCGCCAGTACGAATCAGTGTGCGACCGGCGTCCAACTCCGCCGACAGCCTATCGACGTCGAGATAGACGAGCGTTGCCTCGCCGAGGCCCATCGCGGCGGTGTATTCGTCCCGAATCTGACTCAACGCACCGGCGGCGCCGGCAACGGCCGCCGCGATACGCTGCACGGTGCCGGCGTCCGCGGGGTCGACCGCCGCCATCGCGTCTGCCAACTCACCGCCATCAAACGTCAACGCGGATTCGAGTCCAGTGAGTTCGCGATCGAGCACGCGCGGATCGAGCCGCGTGGCCATCAAGCCGGTAAGCCGCTCGATGTCGCTCGTGACAGCGTCCAGCACCATCAGTCCGCCGACCACACGCACTGCGCCATCGAGCGCTTCTATCGCGTCGGTAATCGGCACTGACGGGATTGAAACGCCGCTCGATGCTGTGACTCGCTGCAGCAATTCCTTGACGACGTTCCCTTCTTCCGCCGAGCCGAGCGCGAGTGCCGCCGCATGAAGAGCGCCCAGCACGCCGTTCTCACGTGGGCCTTCGAGGATTCCCGATAGGTCGGCGAGAAGCGTCTTTATCTTTGCTTCGATGTCGCCGAGTGCGGGGTTGGCGACCACGAGCTCGAGCGTGGAGATGGCGTCCGTCACCGGTTTTACGATATCGCCGGCAATCGGCAGCGATCCGACGATTGCGGTAGCGGCTTGCGCAACGACACTGACACTGGAGCCGAGTGACCCGGTATTGAGCCCACTGAGTTGCGTGCTGATGTCGCCGAGTGAGGAGGCCGGAGTCGGGTCTGTGATTCCCTGCAACGCGCTCGCTGGGCCGCCGACATTCGCGAGGAACGTCTGCACGAGCGAGGACGCGTCGAGCTTGACCGTCAGTTGTGCGCGTAACGCCGGCATCAGGACCCTGTGTTGGAAATGGGCCTGGCCGATGCGTTCTCGACGGCGCACGATGCGCGCACAGCGTCGACGATCGCCATGGGTGATAGCTCCGAGATACGCCATCGCCGGATGTAGAGCTCCTGGATCATCGCGGCGCGCGCGTCTTCGCCGATGGCGAGGATGTGTAATCGCGGGTGATCGATGAACAGCGAGATGAATTCGCTGGCCCATTCGTCGTGCGCCATGCCAACGACGAGGATGTCCGGGTTGTGCGCCGCGACCGTTGCTGACATCGCGACGTCGGCATTCGCGTTGCCGACGAGCATCATGTCGTGCTGAGTGGCGAATGTCTCCTCGAGAATGCCCCGCACCATCGCCGGCATCGTCCCGAGCATCACGCGTATGGCGGCCACGTACACCTCGATGGCGGTCGAGGTGGCAACTTCGCGGCGCAGGCTTAGTGGCGCATGGACCGAGTGGCTACAAAAGGATTCAGTGAGGAACTAGATCCTTGGATCCATGGAGTGTCGCAAGCGCGACACCGCCTGCCCTCTGCGCTCGACATGCAGCTTCTCGAGAATCCGGTGCACGTGATTCTTTACCGTCGCCACGGAAATCTGCAGCCGTTGCGCGATTTCCTTGTTGGAGAGTCCCTCGTCGAGCAACGACGCCAGCTCGGCTTCGCGCGCCGTGAGTGATGGTTCGGACCGCGTTGGAGTGACGCCAAGTCGGGCGCGTTTGGCGAGTCGTCCCAGCACGTGCGCGACACTGCCGTGCAACATGCTTTCGCCGCGGGTTGCGGAGAGCACCGTGGCAATCAGCTCTTGCGAAGTCGAGTTGCGTGACACGAACGCCGCTGCTCCGCCATCGATGTAATCAACGAGATCTTCGTCGAGCTCTGGAACGCCGAAAATGATGACCGGAATGTGCGGTTTGCGCGTCCTCATGACGTCGAGGACGTTGCGCACGTCGGGCATCGTCGCATCGATGAGGAGTGCGTCGGTGTCATCGTCCGTCACGCATTGCAACGTGCGTGATGCCGTTTCTGCGACGCGCGACACACGAAGCCGTCCGTCGGCGGCGAACACCAGGGCGAGTCCTTCACTGTAAAGACGGACGTCGGATCCCACGACCACAGCGCAGACGGCGACTTTAGCCTCGCGTTCCGGTGTCGTGCGATCGCCAGAGATTGGCCCTTGATTCGATGGAGGTGACACGGTGCCGCTCGACTCTTCGTGATACACTTCCCGCCATTTTCACGACTGCGGCGTCGCAAACTTCTTGGGCGGGCCACGCACATTGCACCGAGTTGGAGTGAGACGCAATACCCATCGAGCGGTTTGTCGTCTCCAGTGTGTATCGGTGCGGTCGCGTACACACTTGTCTCGGTCGCACGCCATGTTTTTTGGCGGCATTGAAGAGTGTTTTCCGCTTTACGCGCGGGATGTTCTACCTCTGCTTTCGCGACTTCATGGACGTTAAGCGCGTTCCTTTGTGCGCTGTCGTTCGCGATTGTGATCTTGCTCACTAAACAGAAAACAAGGCAGCGACCTCGGCCATTGTATTCCGCTCGCCGCACTGCGTTGCACGGCGGATGGCGCTGGTGTCATCCTGAGCGAGCGTAGCGAGTCGAAGGATCTGCACCGTGTTCCGGCGCAACTCGCTGAGATCAGCGGCAAGCGGCGTGCAGATCCTTCGACTCGCTGACGCTCGCTCAGGATGACAGGATCCGCCGTACCACTCGCTCAGGATGCCAAACATAGTCACCCCGCACGCACGAGCAATTCAGGGCCTAGCCTCCGACAATCTCGTTCAGCCCCTCGACAACCCGAGCGATTTCTTCCGCCGAGACGCGCGACAGTCGCCGCCCGATGCGTTCTGTTGCGAGCGTTCGGATCTGGCTGATCTTCACCCATGACCGTTTCGGCAATCCAACTGTCTGGGTCTCCATCGTCAATGGAAAGCCCGCCCGCGGTTCCTGACTCGTGAGTGCGACGGCGATCACGGTTCCGGATCGCTCGTTAAACACGTCATGACTCAGAATCAGTACGGGACGTCGCCCCGCTTTTTCGTGACCGCGAGTTGGGTCAAGATCCGCCCACCGGATCTCACCTCTTAGTATTCGGGCCATGCGCCCAGCTCTGCTCCCATCCCTTCTTCGGCCAGGGCCTTTTCCTCTTTCGCATCCAGCTTCGCCACCTCGCGCGCCAACCGCGTGCGCGCCAACCGGGCAAGCTGTTCCGACACCGCGGCCTCGATCGCGCCGCTCCGACTCGGGTACTGATGCGCCGCCACTAAGCTGTCCAGTTCGTCGAGCAGCGAGCTTTCCAGGGTCACCGCCACCTTGGTCTTTGCCATATCACCTCCAGTATGATACTCTATCATACTCACATGAGAGGCGATGGAGCAAGCTCCAAGCAGGTCGCTCGCAGGCGGGATATCGCTACCGCTCCACGCACGTTAGCAACGCACACACTTCTCGCCACACTGAGATTCGACATGGCTGACTTTCATCCGCAGTGCCCGAAGTGCGACAAGCTCATGGACCGCGGCCACATCCCCGACGCGTCTCACGGGCAAATCCTGGAGTCAAGTTGGGCGCCGGGCGAGCCAGAACACCGTCGCTTTTTTGGCGGCATCAAGTATCACGCCGATGAGCTGATTCCGTTCAGCGCATATCGATGCCCATCCTGCTGCTATGTCGAGTTCTACGCGCGCCCTGCCTAGGTCGCGCCACGCCATCGTCTGACGTGAGTTGACGGCTCCGCTGCGCATTCCAGCCATGTGCGTGTAGTGGAACGCACGACCTGCCCACCGAGCTCGACGAACGCTGCGCCCGCACCAGACGTACAAGGACTACATGCCCGTTGTCGGAACGTCGGATTCGACCGTGATGTGAGTATTGCGCTGACGGCCACGGCGGGCACGTTCTGATTTCCCTCCCCACGAAGACCCCATGGAGATCGAGTGATCAAGCTCCTCCGCACCGCCGCCCTCGCCGCGCTGGTCGTGTCGCCGGCGCTCTCCGCGCAGTCCGTTGTCGGCCCGCCGAGGAAGAGCGACCCGCCGCGCGTGAAGCTCACGACACCGGAAGCGCACTTCGGGTTCCAGATGGGCGCCGACAGGAAAATGGCGCACTGGGACGACATGGTGAAGTACTACGACCTCCTCGGCAAGACGAGCAATCGCATGAAGGTCGTGAACATGGG
>JBDTMO010000022.1:0-17991 GCA_039934235.1 bacterium
CGCTACGCTCGCTCAGGATGACAAACGACTCGCTGCGCTCGCTCAGGATGACAAACGGCTTGCTGCGCCCGCGCCGGCGGGATGACATCCATTTCGCTGCTGTTCATGAAAGCATGAAGTCCACGGCCTGCGCGAGGATGTCGGCGGGCACCTGATGACCGCCATCGAACTCGACGTACGTCACGTTGTAGCCGCGTTTCTGCAAATCCGGCACGATGATGCGACTCGCACCGTCGATCGGCAGCACGGAGTCCAGGCGCCCGTGCGAAAAGAAGAACTTCGGCTTTCCAACCGCGGGCGAGTCTGACTGCGCAATGAACCCCGGCGAGTCCGCCACCGCACGCGTAAAGAGGTCGCCATTGGCCAACGCGAGGCCAAGCGCGTACGTCGCGCCGTCGGAAAAGCCCTGGATGACGATTCTCGACGCGTCCACATTGCAACGCTCGAACGTGGATTTCAGCGCGCCGTCGATGAACGTCACGTCATAGCTGAACTTGAAAGTCAGCGCATCCCATGTGAGGCCGCGCGACCCCACGGCGAGCAGCAGAAACCCGCGGCTTGCCGCAGAGGCTCCAAGCAATGCGATTGACTGCTGTGGATTGCCACCGGCGCCATGCAGCGCAACGACGAGCGGCATCGGCTTCGTGGCGTCGTAGCCCGGCGGCACAACGAGCGCGCCATCGTTCACATTGCTGGCGTTGAGCAGGTACGTACCCGGTGTGACACCGCTTGTCGGCGCCGCAAACCGAGTCGCAAAGCGCGCCGAGCCGCCGCCCGGTGAATCGCTGGAGGCGTGCGACTCGGTGCTGGAGAGGCAGCCAAGCAGACCTGCAGATCCGCAGGCAAGAACCGCGAGAAACTCGCGGCGAGTCGTCAGCAGCGGATCGCGTGCAAGGGTCATTGAATTGGCATGAGTGAGTACCAACTAGACTCACCGTCGCACACATGCCGTCACTCCATGGCCCCGTCGTCCCGCCTGCCTCGCACCCAGCAGCAGGAGACAACAAAGGACCTGCTCTGTCCTACACAAGCAGGTCCTTCGCTGGACTCGAAGAAGAAACTACGCCTTGCGATCGGTGCAGCTCGTGAAATTCGGATTGCCGATCTGTTCGTCCGTCGTCACCGGCAAGTTCAAGTCGCCCGAGAAACTTCCGCCCTTGAAATGCTGCCCCACCGGGAAACCACCCGTGTTCGATCCATCCGCCGCTCGACCGTAATCGCGAATGAGTCGGCGCAAATCCCCCAACCGCTGGCCTCGGCCGAACGTCCAGAACGCCTTTTCGCGGAAGAGGAGGTCTACTTGCCCCGTGAGCGTGCCGGGATCGGTCAGCGCCGGCATTACGGGAGTCGTCCACCCAGGATGCGAACCGGTGGCGGTGGGGCTCGGAGCCGTGAGCGTCAGCGGCGCACCGCGCAACGTATTGAGGATCGTGAGCATGCCCGCAACGTTGCCCGCCTTCAGCGCCGCCTCGGCCTCGATCAAGCGCGCGTCGAGGCCCGACGTCGCTGCGACGGCCGACGTCTGTCCCCAGAGACTATCCACCTGGATGACAAATGTGCCGCCATCCTGCGACTTCACGCTGTCCCTTCCATTGGTGGCGAGCTTGTAGTGAGCCGGCACGCGCGGATCCTTTGCCGAGAGGAACGGGATGGCGTTTCGTACGAGGATGTTGCGCGAGTTGCCCTGCATGCTGTCGCTGACGATGTAGCGGTTCTGGCTGGCAGGCTGGTCCCACAGTGTGTTGAAGCCGCCAGTCAGTGAGGCCGTAACGTCGTACCGCCACGTCGTTGGAATTCCAGCAACGGCCGCCGCGGCGGCTGGCGCGTTGTTCAGGCTCGCACCGAGCAACGCGCGCGCCTTACCAACGGACGCGGCTCTAAAAATATCATTGGTGCCGCCACCGCTCGTTGTGATTGCCGAGTCGAAGGACGCAATCGCGATGGTGAATACCTCTTTCACCGAAAGCGGCTTACCAAGGACGGCGACATCACTCGATCCATCACTCAGCGGGATGCCGTTGCAGAAATCCGACGCGAGCTGCAGCTCGGCAAACCCGCGGGCAAAGTACATCTCGGCGATATCGACCGCGGGAGTGGGCTTGTATTTCTTGAGCAGCGTGATGGCCTGGTTCGCAGCGGTGCGCACACGATACAGCGCGCGCAGGTCACCGTTGACCGTGCCGTTGTTCAGCTGGATCTGGCGTTGATCGGTTTCGTCGTTCTGCACGAACGTCGAGCTGGTCGCCCATTCATCGGCGAGCAGCCCACCGAACAGCCATGTACTTTCGCCGTCGGCCGTCGCAGTGCGCAGCCGCGAGAGCGCGCCGTTGCGCACCGCAGTCGCACCGGCGGCTGATTGCACGGAGCCTGGATTGATGATCGAGGGGTTGATGGCCTCGAGCAGGTTCTTGGAGGCGTCGCACGCCGCGAGCGCCACAGTGGAGAGCACGAGTGTCGTGAGGACCGCCCGGCTAGTCTTTAGACGTAAGCTCATGAGATGGGTGGTCGAAGGGTCAGAAGCCAAGATTCAGTCGGACCTGAAACAGCGTCGGCGCCGCGAATGTCTGGAACTCGGCCGGGGCGTCGCCGCCGCCGGTGGCCGTGAAGTCGCTCTCCGGATCGCTGCCACGATAATTGGTCCAGAGCTTGAGATTGCGCCCCGAGAACGAGATGCTCGCCGTGCGCGCACCGGCGCGGGCGAGCAATCGCTCCGGCAACTGCAGCGTCATGGTTGCCTCGCGCCATTTGACGAACGCACCCGGCTGCATGTAGCCGTCGAGCGTTTTCTCCGGCGCGTTGATCGCCGCCACATCCATCGCCTGTTCTTCCAACGACGCCGCGGGATTGAAGACGCCGTTGCAATTCGGTCGCGTGCAGCGAATGCGCTCTGTGTTGTTGTAATACCGATTACCGCCGCGCCAATCGAACAGGCTCTGAAAGCGCAGCTTGTGGTTGAACAGGTCGATTCCGCCCGTCAAGCTCGAGAGATACCGAGGCTCGGCGTATCCTCTAAACATGCCGAAGCCGAGGATGGTGGGCTTGCCTGTGACCGGATCGACCGTCTCGCTGTACACGGTGTCCGTCTTGATCGTGACCTCGTTCACGGTCAGGATGCCGTCGCCATTCTTGTCGTCCCAACCGGTGATTGGCTTGGCCCAGATGCCGCTGATGGGATAGCCCGCGATGATCCAGTTCGACACGCCAATTTGCGCCGGCGTCGAGCCAAGGCTCACGACCTTGTTGGCGTTGAGCGACGTGCTGAAATGAAAGTCGAGTCCGAAATTCTTGCGGTCGAGCAGTTGGCCGCCGAAGGTCACCTCGAAGCCGGCGTTCTTGATGGAGCCGAGGTTGGCACGTTGCGTCGTTGCCCCGGAGCCGAGCGACGGCGCGATGACCGCGCTGATGAGGGCATCGTGCGTCAGGCGCGAGTAGTACGTCACGTCGAACTGGAAGCGATCGCTGAACCAGCGCGAATCGAAACCCGTCTCCCACTCGGAGGATCGTTCGGGTCTAAGGCTGTCGTTGCCGATTTGTGTGAACGTCTCCAGCGCTTGATCAGTACCCTTGATGCTTGCCGAACCTGCGCTGTACGTCCGCAGCGCGTCGTTGGGGCCCGGCTGAACGCCGGACGCGCCATTCGCCACGCGCACCCGCAGGTTGCTGATCGCGCCCAGCACGCCATGCTTGGGGAAGAAACCTTCGTCGGAAATCACGTACGAGAGGCTCGCCTTCGGATAGTACACGCGCTGGAAGTTCGTTCCGAACGCACTGTTCTGGTCCGAGCGCAGCGCCGCTGTGAGAAACAACCGGTCGCGAATGGCGCCGGTCTGCTCGACGAACACGCCCCAGGTTTTCTGCAGCGTAAAGGCTTCCGTCGCGGTAAAGGTTGCGCCACCGCTCGCCGTCACCGCGCCTGGTGGCAGCGTCGTACCGCCAGCCAGGTTCTGGTCTTGCCGAAAATTGTTGTATTGCGTGCCCAGTGTGGTTTTGAGGTTCAACCATGCGAGGCGCGACGGATTGTAGTTCGCCGTTGCGCCAATATCGGCCGAGATGTTCGTGATGTTCGCGCGCGCGTTGAACGCTTGCCCATCGCGGTACGTGGCCGTGAGCGGCCAGCCCTCGCCATTCATGTGCAGTCGAGTGTCCACACGGTCGGCGAGATCCGTCCCGAAGTTGGCGCGCGTGGACAACCAGCTCGTTGGACGCCAATTCATGGTCGAACTGAGCAGCATCCGGTTGACGTTTTGCTGTAGCTTCTCCGCCCAGATATTCCCCGGCGTTCCCGCACGATACCCCACGAGCGAATCGGGCATACCGGAAATGAGTCCATTGTTCCGATAGCCCGGACCGCCAAACGCCTGCGATCCGATGCCAACCGTGTTATTCGATTCGTTGCTGGTGAGCGCGTTGACTGTCGTGTACCCGAAGTTGAACGCGACGTCGAACTGCGAGTTGACCTGTGCGCCGAGGTTGCCTCGAAAGGCGTTGAGGAGACGCGTATTGGGACGCTCCTGCCACGGATGGACCAGGATGCCCAGCGAGTCGTACCTGCTTCGCTCGTACTCATCCAGCTTGAAGACGCCGGTTTCATCATCGCGGGTGCCCGAAAGGAAATACTTGATCGCCTCGTTCCCGCCCGACACCTGCAAGCCTTGGCCATTGCGATTTCCGTAGCCCAGCGGCGTCGTGTTCGGATCCTTGATCGGGCTGTAAACGCGAAGGCTGTCGTATCCCTTGGTGCCACCGGTCTTGAGGCACGTGCCCACCGAGACCATCACGAGGTTGCACTGCCCGGAAAGAACGAGCTTCGCGCCCGTGGGGCTTACGCCGGCCAGCGTATAGTTGTCCGCATACCAGTTCCGGTCGTCGAGCACACCACCCTCGACGTACGTCGACCAGCGCGCGGCACCCGCGCGCCCCTTCTTGGTGGTGATCACCATGACGCCGTTCGCGGCGTCCGTGCCATAGAGCGTAGCCGCGGACGGACCCTTCACGATCTCCACGTTCTCGATGTCCTCAGGACTGACGTCGCCGAGACGGCTGAAATCGTTGCCTCCGTTGCCGAACGCCGTCGAACCGTTGTTGGCGCTCATTCGAATGCCGTCGATGATGAAGATCGGCTCATTCGAGAGACTCACGCTGCTGATACCGCGCACACGAATGCGCTGACCAGAACCAGTCTGTGTTCCCGCCTGCACCATGACGCCGGGAACGCGTGCGGTCAGCACATCGGCGATGGTCCGGACCGGCGCAAATTCCGTCAACTTGGAGACGGGCAGGTTCTCGACGGCGTTGCCGATCTCCGCTCGGCGCTGCTCGCCAGTCGCCGTCGTCACCACTTCCTCGAGTCGTACGACCGACGTGGGCAACTCGAGGTCGAGCGTCGCCGTCTGTCCGTCCAGGACGCGCACGGAGCGCTTCAATCCCTGATAGCCGACACGGATGACGCGCAGCTCGGCCGTCCCCACGGGGACCTGGCGCAGCGTGTACTTGCCGTCCGGGCCGGTGATCGTAAACAGGGACGTCCCGACGACAATGACGCGCGCTTCCTGGAGTGGAACGGCGCCGGGTGCAGTGATGGTGCCCGTGATTGTGCCTTGCGCCGAGGCGACAACGGCAGTCGTCGCCAATAACGCGACGGACAGCACAGAACGGACGATACTTCGTGAGCCGATCGATGTCATCGTACAGCCTCCCTTGCAGTTGGGGGCAAACCTGGAGCAAAGGGCTCGAGGCGTTCGCTTCGGGAATTCGCGAAGCGCGAACGTGGTGTTCCAGTGGCTCGCCGACTGGATTGCGTACCATTGTTACGGTCCTAACCGGCGTGGCAAGGGTCACCCGCGCGTTTGAACCAACTGGGTGCAAACCCCCGCCGGACCGAGACTGGCCGGATCGTGGCCGTCGTCAGGCTACGCGATCAAACAGGCTCCATCGAGGAGCTAAGAGCGGGCGGCGTTTCGCGCCGAGTTCGTCGCGCAATCAGACAAATCACAGCGCTCGCGACGACTAGCGAGAGCCCGCCGGCAACACGCTCCTGCCACACCGGAGCGTGCACGATTTGGCGCAGGGCAACGAACACCTGCTGCGCGAGCGCAGCAACGATCCATGACCACGCGCCGATGCCCCCCCACGCATGGAACGCGAGCCCTACACCGGCCATCGCCACGACGACTAACGCAATCCTGCCCGGTTCAACATCACCGGCAGGAGCCACCGATATCGCCGCCGCGATCACCAGTCCAATCATGCTGGCAACGATCAGTGCTCTTAACGCCAACTTCCGCGTAATCCCCCCGACGACAAGAATGGGAATACCGATGATCGCGACCATCGTCATCGTCGTCGAAAGGACTCCCGTAATCCCACCAAGCATCGGCAGGGCTTCATCCAGCACCGTCGACGGCACGCGCGGCATTGCCACGCTCTGGACCATCTCGCCAGCAAAATTCGCCGCATAGACGAGCCCACCCAGCCCAAGCCCTGCGACTAACATGTCGTTGCTCGTCGCACGTGAAGCCGGACCACCAAGCATCGGAATGCCAACCCGCCGCCGCACGGCGTCGAGTGAGAGCCACAATCCCAACACGACAAGGCTGAGCGGAATGGCCGAGATGAAGCCGACAGCCTTCGTCCCGATGAAGCTGCTCCACGGCTCCGACGTGTCGTACGGAAAAAGCGTCGACGGCAATGCGTTCAAGTCGCCGAGCACCGCGAGCACCGCCAGTGCACCAATGAGCATCAGCGTCGCTCGGCGATTCAATACGCCGTCATGGACCAGCACCGGGCGCCGGCGGGTCACGAACACGGCGCCGACAATGATTCCGCCAATGAGCAACAGCCCGCAAAGACCAGCGACTACCGCACGCGTGTTCTGCTGCTCGCGGTCCGCGCGAAGAAACGCCTCGGGAAGTTCGACACCGCGCCGCGCGACGAGTGCTTCCTCGCCCGCCACGTTCACCCATGCTCTCGCCACCGCGCCTGCCGGCAACTTCACCGCAGTGTCGGTATACGTGACGCTCACGTCGTGTCGAGACGGAAGCGCTTTGTCCTTGTATTCAGCTTCCTGAAGCGTCGCCGCGTTGACGCCCCCGCGAGTGAGTGCGCCGAGTGCGATGCGCCGCACGCTGTCGGGCGGCACGGTAACGCGCTGCGCCGAATCAGGAATCAGGTGACGCGCGTCCAGCGGCTTGCCGTTCGGCCAGAGCCGTATGCGCCATTCCTCCGTGCGTTGCGCGGCCGTTCCTTCAGTATGCACATAGCGCACGACCCACCACGTCGGCGGGACATACGTCTCGGCGAAGCGCTGCGCCTGCGAGACGAGCTTGTATTTGCGCAGAAAACGTGGCCAGACAACGAGCGTATCTCTCGCGACGTTGGAGAGACGCTTCCAGCCAACAGGGTTTCCACCATGCGCGCGGAGTATCGAGTCTGCAACACTCAATACTTGCGCGCGGTCGGCGGTAAACTGCGGACCGAGTGTTGGCTGTGATGGCCGAGCGACGGCGGCGACGATGGCGACGACGACTGCTGCAATCGCGAGGCGCCTTGCGCGCGTGGTCAGTCCGTGCGACTCGCGCGGTGTCACCACCTCGACAGTCTCTTCGATGACGACTGCTGTAAACGCACCGAACCGCGCTTCCGGCGGAGCGGTCGTCAGCGTGCCCTGACGTATCCAGCGCCACGCGACTGCGAGCGCGGGCGCAAGAAGCGCGAGCAGGATGATCGCGGCCGAAACACGATATTCCGCCGAGTTGCCCGACGTCGCGAACAAGCCAAACAGCACAAGGTCGTACACAAAATGCGCGACGACTGTCGTCAACACGCCAAAATTGAGGACGAGCACGCCCCAGAAGCACGCGTCGAGGAAGATCTCGACGCCGCGTGAATACGGTGGCCACGACGCATAGTTCGCGTGGGCGAACCCGAACACGAGCGCTGTGGCCACGACGCCTGCCGCCATCCACCAGCGACGTCCTGGGCGCTGGCCCACCCAGAGCGACAGCAGTGCGAGTGGCAGCGCGCGAAACAATGTCTCTTCCCACACACCGGCGTTCAACGACACCGCAATGCCCGACATCCACGGCATCGGCGTCGCGATCAGGTTCGGATCGTCGAGCACTTCACTCGGCACCCACCAGCCGAGCAGGTTGCGAGTGACGAGGTAAAACACGGCGACGTAGGCGAATCCGATTGTCGCCACCGCATATCCGCCCGCAACTCGTGTCGCGACGTCGCGCGTCCCGCGATACTGCCAGAGCTTCCACCAATCCAGCTGCTCGGGAAATGCCTGTCGCGACGCCGCTTCAGCCGCGGCGAGCGTAAAGCCGGCGAGAAGCCCGGTGAGCCCGCCCATCAGAAGCGCTTCCATCGCGATGCGAGCTTGAAACACCGTTGGTGACATCACGGTGTCGTAGCTGTACCAACTCCCAGACATCTCGTTCAGGCCGGCGGCAAGCGTGAGGACGCCGATCACGGTACCCACCAGCATTGCCTCGCGCCAACGAATGCCTGTCGATTTCGCAGCCCTGGAAACGAAGACGATACCCGCGATTGCAATGACGAGCGCGCCCATGCTCGCAATGAGCGCGAGCAACTCGTTCGAGGAGCGCATCTCGCCGTAGCGCCGGCGGAATGACTCCGGAATATCGACGTACTGTCGCACCCTGCCTGGCGCGTTACCCGCGATTACGACCTCGGCACGAATGCCCGCGCCGCCCACTCGTCGATCACTGCGCTCGAAGGTGTAGGTACGATCAACTCGGCCACTGGTCTTCTTCGTTTCGTACGATGATGACACAAGCCGCCAGCGATCGGCGCGGTCATCGATCCAGCCACCAAGCGCGAGCTCGGCGAGTCGCTGTCCGGAATCGGCGGCGATCGTTGGTCGCTTGTCGGATTCGGCAAGCGTTTGCGAAAAGCCAATGACGCGGCCGTCGGGTGCGAACTCGACGTGCGCTTCATGTGGATCGCGTGGCACGAATGCACGAACTGACCACGAGAACGGTGCTACGTCACGCCCGCGGACGAGGGCGTTGAGCGAGTCGGCACCACCGCCCGCCAATTCAACGAACGTACGAAGCGAGTCGTTGCCCTGAAAATGCACGGCCGTTCGTGCGGAAGCCGGTGCGAGTGAATGCGCGCGAAAGAAGGAGTCGGCGCGCGTGAGCGCGACGTCGCGCGTGATGGACTGCTTGAGCGCAACGATTGGGAACGCGCGCGGAAAGAGCCACGCGGCAGTGGACGCGGCGACAACCGACACCACACCAATGAGTATCGCGAGTGTGGAAGACCGCAGTCTTACCACGTGAACTGCCACTGGGTCTGGAGTGACGACCACTGATGCGCCGCGGAGCGCGTCGTGTATTCGGCGCTCCGCTGATTCACGACGTAGGCCAGCGTCGCGCGGTCGATGCGCGCAGAGAAGCCGAGCTGGTATTCCCTGACGAACGGCCGCAGCGTGACGTGCTGGCTCGAACGAAAGGTGTCGCCCGAGAGCGTGCCATTCCACGCGACTGCCCGCAGCATCGCGTCGGTGGTGACGGCGAACGCGACACGAGATTGCGGTGTCGTGGACATCCATGGATGCGACAGGTGCCAACCCGTTCGCGCTCCGATTCCTGCGCGGACCTCGGTGAGCAGGTTGCCGAGCGATGCGCCCGCATGTGGGTTCACTTCGATGCTTCGCGAGCCACGCCGGCGCGTCTGGTCATACGCGACATTGAGCTTGGGTTCGAACGGCAACTGATGCGACCAGTCGATGGGTCGCTGCCATGCCGCCGTGAAGCCGTGCACGATCCGTTGCGTTGACGACGCGAGCGACGGCTCGCCGGTGACGCCAAGCGTGATGCTCGTTTCGTCGAGTCGATCGAGCTGCCCGACACGCTGCAGGTTCTGCAGAAAAAGAAAGCCTGCATCAGGACGCGAACCGGGCGGTGGCGTCGGCTGTGAAGCGGTTCGTGCTGCCGTGAAGATGTCTTGCCCTAACGTCCACGTGTGTTCGGTTGCGCCTCCGCGCTTCATCCAGAATGCCGGACCAGCGACGTCGGCGGAGAGCCGCACGCCGCTCGAGAATTCCTCGTCGGGACGGCTCCATGGCGGCTGCCAGAAGTTGAACGCATCGTTGTCAACGCGAAGCCTGATGGCGCTCTGTGCTGGAATCGACGCTGTGCAGAGCGTTAGCAGCGCAAGCGACGTCGCAATGAATCGGATGTTCAGGCGTGCCTCGCGGTGGTGGGTGACCGTGGGGTCGAATGCGGCAACAAATACCATGGGCTTGGCGAAAGCTGGGGCCTCAAGCATGCTCCAGCTAGTGAGGATATCTTTGGCTGGCGTCGATTGGTACATCCTTCTTCTGGAGAACGCGCATGAGACTCGCAACAGCATTCCTGCACGCCGCTCTCGTTGCGGTGACCGCTCTTTCCGCAGCTGCGCAGACTCCGGACTTGACGGGCACCTGGAAGCTCGTGCCGGATGCCGCGGCGTCGGGCCAGCGAATGCCGGCGAGTCCGCAAATCACGATTGCGCGTGACGACAAGATGCTCACGATGACGCGTTCTGGAGGTCAGTTCGGTGAGTTCAAGGCCGTTTACAACCTGGACGGATCCGACAGCAAGAACACGTTCAACTTCGGCGGCAACGCCATGGAGCAGATATCCAAGGTCAAGTGGAATGAAAACAAGTTGGTGGTGACCACGTCGGCGAGCTTCGACGGCAACGCATTCGTGATTGCGACAACGCTGTCGCTGGACGCATCGGGGAACCTGGTGGTCGATAGCTCATTCCCGACTCAGGACGGCTCGACGATGACGACGCACGACACGTACAAGAAGGCGTGACCCGTATGCGTCAGGGGAGTTGTCATCCTGAGCGAGCGCAGCGAGTCGAAGGACCTGCACGTTGCCTGCGCCTAGCGAGCGCCCCGCCCGTACTGCCGCACTGCCATCATCAAAGTGAAGGCGCCAAACCCGGCCAGCACTCCGATCGGTGCTAATACATCACGAGCGGACGCCCCCTTCAGCAACACCGCCCGCATGAGGCCAATGAAGTGCTTCACCGGATTGAGCTGCGCGAGCATCTGCGCCCAATCCGGCATGGACCGAACGGGCGTGAACAACCCGCTCATCAGCAGGTAGATCATGATGATGAAGAAGGTGACGAACATCGCCTGCTGCTGCGTGCTCACGAGCGTCGACACGAATAGCCCGATGCCGAGCGCCGCGATCAGATAAATCGCTGCCGCGCCGAAGACAAGGATGATGCTTCCGCGCATCGGCACATGAAAGACAAAGCGCGCCACGAGCAAACCCAACGACAGCTCGGCCAACGCCAACACCCAGAGCGGAATGAGCTTCGCCGCAATGAACGTTCCCTGCGACAACGGGGTCACGCTGAGCTGATCCAGCGTACCGATCTCCTTTTCACGCACGATGTTCATTGCCGTAAGCAATGTGCCGACGACAGTCACCAGCTGAACGAGAATCCCGGGCACCATGTAGTCCCGATAGTCGAGCTCAGGGTTGTACCATCCTCGCGTTCGCACATCGAGCGTGGGCGCAGGCGCAACGGCCGGCGTCAGCGATGCCCCCAGCTCATTCGCATACGACGCGATGATCTCCGACGCATACGACCGCGTGACACCCGCCGCCGCGCCATCTTCTGCGTTGAGGACCAGCTGCACGTGGGCCGCGCGCGACCGCACGACATCGCGCTCGAAGTCTGCCGGAATACTCACGATCATCCCGACTCGGCGCGCCAGCATCGCGTCGTCCGCAAGATCCATGGACGGTGAGGCATCGGCGACAACGAACCGCCGCGACGCACGCAGCCGATCCACCAGGCCGCGAGACGCTGCGCTGTGATCGCGATCGACGACGTACACCTGCGCGCTCTTCACCTCGAATGTCGCGGCGTTCGACAGGATCAGCAGCTGCACGATGGGCGCGACGAACATCAAGCCCACCATGAGCCGATCACGAAAGATCTGAAGAAATTCCTTTCGCAGCAGGAAGAGCAGTATGCGCATGGCTCAGGCAAGCCTCGGCTTGAAGCTTCGCACCGCCGCAATTATGAGCACCGCTGCCATGGCACACAGCACGAGCGTCTCGCGCCAGAGATACGGCAGGCCAACTCCCTTGAGCATGATGCCGCGCGCCACCACGATGAACCATCGCGCGGGCACGATGTTCGTAATCGGCGCGAGCCACGCGGGCATACTCGCAATCGGGAAGATCATCCCGGAGAGCAACGTACTCGGCAGCATCGTTCCGATCATTGCGGCGAGCATGGCGGTGCGCTGTGTTGACGTACGCGCTGCGATCAACACGCCAAGCGCAAGCGAAACCATCGCATACAGCACACTCTCCGCGAGCAACAACAACAGGCTGCCCTTGAACGGCACGTGAAAGACGAGCCACGCCGCGAGCAGCGCTGTGATCACGTTCGCGAACGCCAGGCCAAGATACGGCAGCACCTTGCCGACGATGATCTGCCACGGACGCAGCGGAGACACGAGCAACACCTCCATGGTGCCGCGCTCCTTCTCGCGCGAGAGCGAGATGGCCGTCATCAACGCAGACACCAGCGTGAGTACGAGCGCGATCAACCCAGGCACAAAGAGATTCACGCTCTCGAGCGTCGGGTTGAATCGCATGCGCGTATCCGTCGCGAGCTTCACCGGGCGCGGACACGCAGGCCCTTCACTGCGCTGCGGGCGACACACGGCGGAAAGCTCCGCTTCGTACTGCGAAATCACCGCGCGCGAGTAGCTCTGCATCACCGTCCCCGTGTTGGGGTCCGACGCATCCACCGTGAGGAATAGCCGAGCGGGCTCGGTGCGCGTCGCGAGACGCGTTGCAAAGCCGGGCGCGAACACAAGCGCGACGTCTGCCTCACCGCGCTGAAACAGCGGCTCGATCGAGTTTGGCGTCCTGCTGAGCGAGACGATGCGAAAACGACGAGAGCCCAGGAACCGATTCCGCAACGCTGTCGTTGCGTAATCTGGACTTGGATCGACAATGGCGAGCCTGATGTCGCGCACGTCGCTCCGCAACGCAAAACCAAACAGCACCACTTGTACGAGCGGCATCAACAGGAGAATCGTCAGCGTCTGGCGATCACGCATGATGTGCCGAAGTTCCTTGGCGATGAACGCTCGCAGCGCGCCGCCTTTCATTCGCTCACCATCGCGCCGCGCGCCAAGCGGACAAACACGTCATCGACCGTCTCGACCTTGTACTCCGCCTTCAGCTCGGCGGGTGTACCGAGCGTCGCGATCTTTCCGTCGACCATGATGGAAACGCGATCGCAGTACTCGGCCTCGTCCATGTAGTGCGTCGTCACGAACACCGTCGTCCCACGCTGGGCGGCAGCGTAAATGAGCTCCCAGAACTGCCGGCGCGTTATCGGATCGACGCCGCCTGTCGGCTCGTCAAGAAAGACAATCTTCGGTTCGTGCAACAGGGCAACGGAGAAGGCGAGCTTTTGCTTCCACCCGAGCGGCAACTTTGACACGAGATCACCGGCGCTGCCTGAGAGTCCGAGCGACTCGAGCAACGTTGCCGTTCGATCGCGGATCTGCTCGTCGGACAACCCATAGATGCCGCCATACAGCTGGATGTTCTCCCGCACGGTGAGGTCGTTGTACAGCGAGAAGCGTTGGCTCATGTATCCAATGCTGCGGCGAATCTGCGCACGCTGCGTCTTTACATCGAAGCCAGCCACGTGCGCGTCTCCCTCGGTCGGCGCCAACAAGCCGATGAGCATCTTGATCGCCGTTGTCTTACCCGCTCCATTCGCGCCGAGGAAGCCGAACACTTCTCCGCTCCCGACGTCGAAGGTGATGTGATCGACTGCGACGAATGAACCAAATCGTCGCGTGAGGTCATGCACCGAGATCGCCCGCGGGTTGGCAGTCACGCGGCGGAACCCATGAGCGCCATGAAGCTGTCTTCGATGCCGGCGGCGATTGGTTCGACGCGGGCGTCGGCGTGCCCGTTGGCTCGAAGGTAGGCCGTCAACTCAGCGACGCTGTCGTCCTGCCTGCCCTGAGCGAAGTCGAAGGGAGCGGAGCGAAGGACCTGCACTTGCTCATGCGCTGTGTAGTGCAACGAATCGCCAAAGAGGTAGACTGAGCCCGCGTCAGGATACGCGCGAAGCGTCTTCAATAATCCGTAGCGATCCGCGCCATACACAGCGAACAGCGGACGGTCGAAGCCCGACCCAATCGCGGCCGGTGCATTGATGTCGAGAATGCGACCGCCATGAATCAGCGCTACACGATCGCAGCGCATCGCCTCGTCCATGTATGGCGTCGACACAACGATCGTGAGACCAGATGCCTTCAGCGTCGCGAGCTGGTCCCAGAATTCGCGACGAGATACCGCGTCGACGCCGGTGGTCGGTTCGTCGAGCAGGAGAATCTCCGGCCGATGCACGAGCGCGCACGACAGCGCGAGCTTCTGCTTCATGCCGCCGGACAAGGCATCGGCGCGTCGATCACGAAACGGTTCGAGCTGTCTATAGACCGGCGCAATCAGTTCGTATCCCTTTTCAACCGTCGTCCCAAACACCGCCGCAAAAAACTCCAGGTTCTCGGCAACACTCAAATCGGGATACAACGAGAAGCCGCCGGGCATGTACCCGACGCGTGACCTGATATCCCACAAGTCGCGCGCGACATCGAAGCCGAGCACGGTCGCGCTGCCGGCATCCGGCAGCACGAGTGTGGTGAGAATGCGAAACAGCGTGGACTTGCCCGCGCCATCAGGACCGACCAACCCGAACAACTCGCCCTGGGCCACGTCGAACGTCAATGCATCGAGCGCGACGACTTTGTCGAAACGCTTCGTGAGTGCACGCACCTCGACGGCGTTGCTCACGCGCCCTTCGCTGCAGCGCTTGGTGTCGCGCCCAGCGACAGGTCGGCGGGCATGCCGATTTTCAGTGCGCCATTTGGGTTCGCGACATTCAGCTTCACCGCGTAGACGAGGTCCGTCCGCTCATCACGCGTCTGCACCGGCGTTGGCGTAAACTCTGCCTTCGCGGCAATCCACGTCACAATACCGACGGCCGTTAGGAGCGTGCCGTCGCCGTGGTCGACGTGGACTTGTACCTGTTGCCCAAGCTTCACCGACGCGAGTTGCTTTTCGCTCACGTACACGCGCAGGACGAGCGTGTCGAGATTCGCCACGCGGTACAGCGGCTGGCCTGCCTGAACGACCTCACCTGCCTTGACGTACGTGGCGAGAACTGTTCCCGATGCCGGATTGTCGATCTGGCTCTTCGTAATGCGATCGCCGATTTGCGCCACACGCGCCGTGGTCGACAACACTTCCTTCGCGACGCTGTGTCGTTGCGCCTGCGCCGCCGAGATCTGTGCGACGAGCGTGCGGTAGTCGCGCTCAGCCTGGTCCATCTGTTGCGCTGTCGCCGCCTTCTGCTCGAAGAGGCGTCGCGTGCGATCGAGCGTACTGCGCACGACCGCGAGCTGTGCCTCATACACGCCAACTTGCCCGCCCGCGGCCGCCACGCGCGCTTCCGTCGCGGCACGTTGCGCCACCGTCTGTGCGCGCTCGAGATCGAGTTGCGTCGTATCGACGACTCCGACGATCGCGCCGGTTGCGAGCTTGGCTCCCTCAATCGGCGTGAACCACTTCAGCTGCCCGCTCGCCTCTGATGACACGACGACTTCATTCGCCTCGAAGTTGCCGTACGCGTCGGGTTCAGCCTTCTTCGAGCACGCTGATGCCGCGACGGACACTAGCAGCAACACGCAGGTAATTCGACGATGTGCACGCAGTACTTGACCTCGACGCCAAGCGTAGTGAGAAATCGAGCGCGAGCCTGGGCAAGCTCAACGCGATGAAGGGCACGACTGATCCGCGCACTGAGAACATCCGTCTGCTTGTCCACATACTCGGCCGACGTCACCACGCTTTCGCCGAAACGCGCGCGCGTTTCTGCGGCGATGCGCTCACGGAGCGACACGATGTCATCGTCGCTCGAGACCACCGCATCGAGCCGGTCAATCGTCGCGAGATCAAGTGCGACGCCGCGCCGCAACGATTCCGTGAACTGCTGCTCATCCGCCGACACGATTTGTCGTTGGAGCGACAGCACCTCACGATCGCGATCCGTCGTCCCCCAATTCCATGGCGTCCACTGGAGTTGCACACCGGCGAGCCAGTATCCGTCGAACTTGTCGCTCAGCGGATTGAGGCCAGGCCTGCCATAACCCGCGCGACCAAACGCCGATACCTTCGGCTTGTCCTGCGACGCACGCGCCTCGTCCTGCCGCTGAAGCACGTCGCGCGCACGCGCAAACTGCACGTACTCGGGTCGGGCGCGAAGACTTGGCAACTCACTTCGCGCCCGCGCAACCTCGGCGCCCAGTTCAGGAGCGCCGAGCACGGTGAGAGTATCGAGTGGCGTGCCTGTAAGATCGGCGAGCACTTCGAGTGACGCGCGGCGCGAGGCCACCAACTCCGCGACCGATTGGCGACGTCGCAACAACTCGGCGCGAATTGCCAACTCTTCGCTCGGCAATGCGGATCCCTCGCGCACGCGTGTCTCCGCGACCTGTAACTGCGCCTCGACGTCGGTGATCGTCGTGGCCAACTCGGCAAGCTGAGACTGTGCGCGCAGCGACGCGAAGTAGGCGTCGTTCACGTTTTGCCGGACCGCGAAGAGCGTCGCGCGCAACCGTGCCTGCGACTCTGCCACCTGCGCGTCCTCGACGGCGCGTCGTGGCGCGCGCGTCGCGTCAAAGAGACGCTGCTGCGCGACGAGTTTTGCGTCGTATGTGTCGTGAGGCGGTACGGGAGGCGTCACGCCGCCCGGCAACGTTATCGGAATACGAGGGACGTCCGACTGATACTGCGCCTGCGACTCCACCGATAACGATGGCCGTTGCTCAGCGTCGAAATTCTTTTGTCGAAGCCGAGATTGCGCGGACAGCAGATCGAGCTCCCGGGCGCGCGGATCGCGCTGGACTGCGCTCGCGTGGAGTGCGCCGAGTCGCACGGTGTCTTGCGATGGCGCTTGGGCGCTCGCGAGTGGGAGCGGCAACAGCAACAGCGCGAGTGTCAGTCGGAGTTTCATGGCCGGAGTGCGTTGCGGAAGAACGCGGGGAGCTCTGTTTTCCGCTGCTCGATGAATTGCGCGAAAGCGTCATCGTCCATTCCGAAGGCGATGCGCAGCATGGGGCGCGCGGCGAACGGGAAGATGCAGAGCGAGATCAGGTTGACGGCGAACTGCTCCGGCGCGATTGCGCGCATGGTGCCTGCGGCGACGCGTTCGTCGATCTGCGCCCCGAGCTTTTGGAGCAGTGGAGGCAGAACGCCCACTGGCGCCGCGCCGATTGCCTTGGCGATGAGTTCTTCGACGCGCCCTGGATTGTGGTGTAGCTCGGAGAGCAGGTAGCCGGGCAGGAACGGACTGCGAGTCAGGTTGTCGAGATAGACAGCGACCAGGCGGTCGATTTTTTCGTCAAGTGAGATGTCGGCGCCGAGTGTTTGGGCGAGGGCGGGGAAGATGTGTCCGGCGATGTGTTCGAAGACCGCGCTGGCGAGTCGTTCTTTCGAGCGAAAGTAGTAGTGGAGCAGGGCTTGGTTGACGCCGGCCTCCTTGGCGATTTCGGCCATCCGTGCGCCGGCGGTACCTCGTCGGATGAACACCGAGCGCGCGGCGTCGAGGATTTTCTGCTCTGTTTCGCGGTCCTTGGGGTCCTTTTGGTCCTTGGGTCGCGGGTCGGCGGCGTTTATCATGTGCTTTAACTAACTAGTTAATTCAATTGACACAAGGCCTCAGATTGAGTTGCGCCCAAAGTCGGTCGCGCACATTCGTTCCGACGGCGGGACTCGACGCGCGGCTTCGCCGCTGGCGCGAGACACCGTCTCCACGAACGTGCGCGACCTCCCTCCACCTTGTGAATCGGGAGTTGTCATCCTGAGCGAGCGCAGCGAGTCCGTTGTCATCCTGAGCGAGCGCAGCGAG
>JBDTMO010000023.1:0-17847 GCA_039934235.1 bacterium
CGCGAACATGCCTGGTGGCGTGCCGCGTACGTCCACACTTGCGCTGACGAACGCGACGCTGCCGTACGCGATGCAGCTTGCCAACAAGGGTTGGAAGGTCGCGCTCAAGGAAAACGCTGCTTTGTTGAAGGGCTTGAACGTTGCGGAGGGGAAGGTGACCTACGAGGGCGTGGCGGAGGCCTTCGGAATGGAGTACCACGAACCGGCGCAGTTCCTGGATTGAGCCGCTTGTAGGGCGTTCTGGTCCGAAAGTCGAGGGGCACACCGGCGAGTTTCGGTGTGCCTTTTGCGATATATCGGGCGAGGTCTCGGCCTGCGCTCGGAAAGTGTGTCCAAGATCACGTAGGTTGTGAAGTTACAACGGCTTGCCCCTCGTCATCTCTGGGACTAGCTTTCGGCGTTTTCCGCCCCCAGTCACGTGTACGGCTCGTTACCTGCAACCGGAGCGAGCGCCCCAACCCCGGATTGATGCGCTGGCCCTTTTTCAAGTCGGGAAGTCTCTTCCCCGCGAACGCGATTGGTGTCGACCTTGGCACGGCCAATACGCTCATCTACGTCAAGGGCGAAGGCATCGTCCTCAACGAGCCCTCCGTGGTCGCCATTGATCGCGCGACTAAGCAAATCAAGGGAGTAGGTCTCGAGGCGAAGCGTATGCTCGGGCGCACGCCCGAAGGTGTCATTGCGGTGAGGCCGATGAAGGACGGTGTCATCGCTGACTTCGACGTGACGGAAAAGATGCTGCGCTATTTCCTCAAGCTCATCATCGATAATCACGTCTTCAAGGTGAAGCCGCGGGTCATCGTCTGCGTGCCCAGTGGCATTACAGAGGTGGAGCGGCGCGCGGTGCGCGACTCTGCGCTTGGTGCGGGCGCGAAAGAAGTGTTCATGGTGGCGGAGCCGATGGCGGCTGCAATTGGCGTTGGTCTTCCGGTCGAGACGCCTACCGGCAACATGGTGATCGACATTGGCGGCGGTACGACGGAAATCGCCGTGATCGCGCTCTCCGGCATCGTGAGCGACACATCAATTCGCACGGGCGGCGACGAGCTCGATATGTCGATTGTGCAGTTCATGCGTAAGAACTACAACTTGCTCATCGGCGAGCCCACCGCGGAGCAAATCAAGATTCAGATTGGCAGTGCGGCGCCCATCGGTGAAGAGCGCGAGATGGAAGTGAAGGGTCGCGATCTCGTGAGTGGCATTCCCAAGACGGTGCGCGTGCACTCCACCGAGATTCGTGAAGCGGTGCAGGAGCCCATTCAGCAGATCGTCGATGCCGTGCGGCGCGCGCTCGAGATCACGCCGCCCGAATTGGCCAGTGATATTGTCGATCGCGGCATCGTCATGACCGGTGGCGGCGCGCTCATTCGCGGCCTCGATCTCCTGCTCAGCCAGGAGACGGGATTGCCGATTCACGTCGACGAGGATCCCCTGACGTGCGTGGTGCGCGGCACGGGGCGCATCCTCGATGACGAGGAGAAGTACTGGTCGGTCCTGAGCACCTGAGGCGCGCGTGGCGCGAGCGTCTCGATTCACAGCGCGGGTGGACGTCGCCATTTTTGTCGCGTGCATCCTGCTGTCACTCATCGCGATGGTCCTGCCCGTCAACCTGCGGGAGCCGTTCGCGGGCACTTTACGCCGCACCCTTGTTGCGCCACTGATTCGATTGCAGCGAAGCGCGGAGCGGTGGCGCTCTGCATATCTCTCGTCGGAACGCGTCGAATTGCGCCGTGACACGCTCGCGCTGGCGGCCGCGCGCGTCCCCACGCTCGACATGGAGAACGACCGGTTGCGGAAGCTCATTGGGCTAGGCGCCAAGCTCCAGTGGGGATTCATTCCGGCGGAAGCCTTACAAGGGCGCGGTCGCGCAGAGGACTTCACGGTCACGCTCAGTGCCGGCTCGAACGCGGGTGTGCGCGAGCGGAGCCTTGTCGTCGCGCCAGAAGGAGTTGTGGGCGTTGTGCAAACCGTCGACCCGACGATGAGCCTCGCGATTCTCTTCGCACATCCCGACTTTCGCGTGAGCGCCATTTCCGCAAACGACAGCGCGTTCGGCATTGTGCAGCCGCACGTCAGCACGTCGAGCACGACGCAGGAGCCCGCCTACCTGCGCTCCGAGCGCTACCTGCTCGAGATGCGCGGGGTGCCATTTCGCGCGACGATGAAGCCTGGTGCTGTCGTTTACAGCTCGGGGCTTGGGGGAATCTATCCAAAGGGAATTCCTGTTGGCGTCGTGCTCGGCGAAATCAAGACGAGTGAGGCGTGGGCCCGCACGTACCTGCTTCGTCCTGCCGTGAATCCCACGGAACTGACGGCGGTGATGATTCTCACCCCTCAGCGCGCCGCGGCTGCCGGATTGGCGAACGTCTGGGCTGGCATTGGTGCGATTGACTCGGCCACAAAGAGCATCGTGGCGGCGGGCGATTCAATGGCGCGCCAGTCAGCGACGGCCGAAGCAGCGGCACGTCGCGCAGCGATTGATTCGTCGGCACGCATACTTGCCGATTCGATGCAGCGTAAAGCGGTTGCACGTGGGGATACCGTCGTGCGTCCTGGCGTGGCCGTCCCACTCGACACCTCGCCCCTTGCGCGCGCACGCCGAGACAGCGTTGCGGCCGCTCGCATTCGACGTCAGCGCAGGGATAGTATCGCCGCCGCTGCGCGAGCCGACTCCATCAGGCGAGACACAGCGCGGGGAGTGCGGCCATGAATTGGGGCGCGACGATCCGCACGATCTTGCTGTGCGCGATCCTGATTCTGCTGCATTACACGCTTCGTCCATTGCTTGCGTGGCGCGCGTCGCCCGACTTCCTGATCATTGCGCTGCTGCTCGTCTCTGTGCGCGTGCGGCCGGGGCTCGCCGCGGTTTTCGGTCTGTTCATCGGGCTCGCATCCGACTCACTCGCGCTCGCATCGTTCGGCGCGGGAGCATTTGCGATGACGCTGATCGGTTTCGCCTGGTCGAGATTGAAGGCGGTATTCTTTGCCGACCACGTTCTCTTGAATGGCTTCTTCCTGTTCCTTGGCAAGTGGGCGTACGAAGTGGTGATGCATCTCGTCGAACGACGGATGCATGGCGCTGAGCTGCTGATGCAGATCCTGGTGTGGTCCTCGCTGTCCGCGGCCGTGACGGCAGTGGCCGGCGTGCTGGCGCTCATGGCGTTGCGGCCCGTGCTGGAGACACGCGGAGCATGAGCTTTCATCCCAACGACATCGTCAAGCGCGGACGCGCGGCGAGTGTAATCGTCCTTGGAGTGCTCGTCTTCCTCATGGGCGGATTCTTTCGCAGCCAGGTGCTCAATCACGCCAAGTACGACCTGGAATCAAAGTCGAACCGCTTGCGTGAACTCCCGCTTCCCGCGCCACGCGGCGTGATCTTCGATCGCAACAACAAGGTGATCGCCGATAACGTGATTGGGTATTCCGTCTCCGTGCTTGCAATGCGTGAGGACACGTTGCGCGCCGTACTGCAACGCCTTACGGGGACGATCAGCATCTCGCCCCAACAGATCGAGCAATCAGTCCGGCGATTCAAGCGCGCGCCGACTCGGCCCACGGTCATCATTCCCGACGCGTCATTTGACGTCGTGAGTGTCCTCGAGGAGCACCGCTCGCAGTTCCCCGGCCTCATCATCCAGAGTGCTCCGCGGCGATTCTATCCCGATGGACCAGCCGTCGCATCCTTTGTGGGGTACGTCGGCGAAGTCAGCGAAGCAGAACTCACGCAAACCGCATTCGCTGATTACAAGGCGGGTCAGCAAGTCGGAAAGCAGGGACTCGAGAAACAATACGAGTCGTTGTTGCGCGGCCGAGAGGGAAGCCAGTTCGTCGAGGTGGATGCGCGAGGTCGTGTCGTGAGGAACTCCGGCGCGCAGCAGGATCAGGTTCCCGAGGCGGGGCCGGACCTCCACACCAACATCGACCTCGACTTGCAGAAATTCGTCGCGGGCATCTTCGGCGATTCGCTGCAAGGAGGCGCAGTCGCCATCGATCCGCAGACGGGCGGTGTGCTCGCGCTTTACAGCGCGCCGAGTTTCGATGGCAACCGGTTCATTGGCGGCGTGTCGGCGCAGTACTACGACTCGCTAAGAACCGATCCGCGTCGGCCACTCTACAACAAGGCGCTTCAGGGAACCTATCCACCCGGTTCGACGTGGAAGCTCGCGACGACGGCGATTGGGCTCGAGACCGGCGCCGTGAAGATGACCGACAGGATGCCGATTCCGTGCACAGGCGGCATGCAGTTTGGAACGCGATACTTTCGCTGCTGGAAGCCGGAGGGTCACGGCTATCTCGATCTCAAGGGCGCGATCGCGAAATCGTGCGATGTCTATTTCTACCAGTTGGGCCTGAGGCTCGGCATCGCGCGCCTGGTCGCTGGCGGCGTGTCCATTGGCTTCGACAAGAAGGCAGGAATCGACCTTCCCGAAGAGTTGAAGCCACGGTTCCCAAAGACCACCGAGTACTTCGACAACAAGTACGGCAAGGGTCGCTGGAACAACTCGCTCGTGCTGAGTATGGCGATTGGACAGGGCGACAATTCGCAGACGATCCTCAACATGGCCAAGTTCTACACGGCCCTTGGCACCGATGGCAAGGCAGCAACGCCTCAGGTCAAGAAGGGACCTACGCAGCGCATTCAGGTTGTCCAGCTCACGGATGACCAGATGGAAGAGATGCGCCAGGCGCTCGTTGGCGTCGTGACGAGCGGCACGGCGGCCCTCTCCGCCATCAAGGGCGTGCAACTCGCCGGTAAGACAGGCACGGCGCAGAGCGGCAAATACGTGAACGGCAAGGAGCTCAATCACGGCTGGTTCGTCGGCTTCGCGCCAGCGGACAAGCCGTCGATTGTCGTTGCGGTCATGATCGAGTTTGGTGGCCACGGTACACGGGCCGCGGCAATCGCCTCGAAGATCATTCAGGCATACCTGCATGTCGTGCCAGTCGTCGACATGTCAGTGGAGGGCGGATGACCGTTCGTCGTTTTCAAATCGATTGGCCACTGGTTTCGGTCGCCCTGCTGCTGTCGATGTACGGTATCGCCATCGTCTACTCCGCTGGCCAGACCGACATCCTTACAGGCGTCGCAAAACTGTGGCGTTCGCAGCTTATCTGGTTTTGCCTATCCATTGGCGCCGCGTATGGCGTAAGCCGATTCTCCGTCCGCATGCTCGATTGGCTCACCTGGCCGATGTATGGTATCACCATCGCGATGCTTGTCTTGCTGCTGTTCGTTGGTAAGGGCGCCGGCACCGCGGCGAGTTCAAAGAGTTGGCTTTCCATCGGCGGCTTTCGTATCGGTCAACCATCCGAGCTCGCGAAGATCACCGTCGTGCTCGCGATGGCGAAGGTGCTGGCGACGTTCAAGGAACCTCCGCGATCGTTGCTCGAGCTCTGGAAGCCGGCGCTTGTCGTTGGTATTCCCTGGGCGCTCATCATGAAGCAGCCCGACCTCGGTACGGGCATCGTCTTCGTCGGTTTTGCCTTTGCCATGCTGTTCTGGGCGGGCGTGTCGTGGCCGCTGCTCGTACTGGTCGCGAGCCCCGTCGTGAGCCTTGTGCTCGCGTTCAACACGAGTCTGTGGGGCGCGTGGTTTCTGTTGCTCCTTGCGCTGGTTCTCTGGTACAAGCCGTACATGTACGAGGGAATCTTTCTCGTCGTCGTCAACGTCATTTTCGGCGTTGTCTCGCGCCCGCTCTGGGAAAAGCTGGCGCCGTATCAACAGAAGCGCCTGCTGGTGTTCCTCAATCCGAACATCGATCCGCGCCAGGCGGGCTACCATGTCATCCAATCGCAGATCGCGATCGGATCGGGTGGCTGGTTCGGTAAAGGCTACACAATGGGAACGCAAAAGCGGCTCGCGTTTCTGCCGGCACAGCACACGGACTTCATCTTTGCCGTTGTGGGCGAGGAACTGGGGTTTCTTGGCGTCACCATTGCCATCGCGCTTTTTGCGCTCCTGTTCCTGCGCGTGACGAAGATCGCCGAGCGCGCAAATGAGTCGTACAGCAGTCTCGTCGCGTTCGGGCTCCTGGCGAGCTGGTTCGTGCATGTCGTCGAGAACATGGGCATGACATTGAACCTTGCTCCCATCACCGGCATTCCGCTTCCATTCTTCAGCTACGGCGGCAGCTTCATGCTCGCGAGCTGGATAGCGATCGGGATCCTGCTGCGCATCTCCGCAGAGGGACGCGGTGGACGGAACGGCCCATTCGCTGTTTAAAAAGCAGCCGTAGCTTTCGGTCAGCGGTTCACCGTTCACCGTTCACCGTTCACCGTTCACCCGTAGCAGTCCGCTGGTGGCCAAAGTCAATCCCTTGCCCAGCGCTATGACCTCGGTCACATTGTCCTGCTATGGCATGGTTCCGTAAGGAGAAGAAGCCGCGACAGCGAGAGCGTCTCGAAATTCCCGCCGACGTGTGGGAAAAATGCGAGGCCTGCGGGCACACGGACATCCGTGAGAAGTTCATCCGCAACTTCAATGTCTGCCCGAACTGCGACTTCCATCGCCGCATTCGCGCGAATGAGTACTGCAACATCCTGTTCGATGATGGAACGATGGAGGAGCTCGAGCTCGACATCCGCTCCACGGATCCGCTCGGCTTCCCGGAGTATCCTGCCCGCCTGAAAAAGGCGACGACCAACGCGGGCGAGGGCGATGCGCTCCTCGCCGCAACGGGCATGATGGAGGGGCTGCCCGTGAATATCGGCGTCATGGACTTCGCGTTCATGGGCGGATCGATGGGGTCAGTCGTCGGTGAAAAAATCGCGCGCCTTGGCCAGCGGTCTCTCGAGCGGAAGCATCCCCTCATCGTGATTTGTGCATCGGGCGGTGCGCGCATGCAGGAAGGCGTGCTGTCGCTGATGCAGATGGCGAAAGTGAGCGCCGTGCTGGCGCAGCTCGCCGAGCGACGAATTCCGTACATTGCCATCCTGACGAACCCGACTACGGGCGGAGTGAGCGCGAGCTACGCGATGCTGGGCGATGCGATCGTCGCCGAACCCGGCGCCGTGATCGGTTTCGCGGGACCACGCGTCATCAAGCAAACGTTGGGGCAGGACCTGCCAGAAGGATTCCAGACGGCTGAGTTTCTCCTCGACCACGGCATGCTCGATCAGGTCGTGCACCGGAAGGACCTCAAGCACACGATGAGCCAACTCTTGCGCCACATGAGCGGTAAGCCGTCCGCGTCGGGGTGGACATCTCCCTGACGGATTATCACGCGTCGCTCGACTACCTGTTCGCGCGAACGACGGGCGTCTTCAAGTTCGGCCTCGAGCGAACGCGCGCACTGCTCACCGAGTTGGGCGACCCGCATCTGGCGTATCCCGTTATTCACATCGCCGGCACCAATGGGAAGGGCAGCTCAGTTGCCACTGCCGAGGCACTCCTTCGCGCGAAGGGACTGAAGGTCGCGAAATACACGTCGCCGCACCTGGTTGACTTTCGCGAGCGAATGACCGTGAACGGACAACCGATCGCGGAAGACGCCGTCGCGCAATTCATCGACGAATACACGCCGCACGTCGAGCGGCTTGGTGCGTCGTTTTTCGAGGCGACCACGGCGCTCGCGTTTCTTCATTTCTCGCGCGCAGATGTGGACGTCGCGCTCATAGAAACCGGACTCGGCGGCCGACTTGATTCGACCAATGTGGTGGAGCCGCGCGCTGCGGGCGTCACCTCCATCGGCTTTGACCACATGGAGTACCTCGGCGACACCCTTCAGGCGATCGCCAGCGAAAAGGCAGGGATCTTCAAGCAGGGAACGCCGGCAGTCATCGGCGAGCCCGATGCGGACGTTCGCGCATGGTTGGCGAGCGAGGCCCGGCGAATCGGCGCGTCGCCCGTGAGCATTGCCGCGGAAGAAATGCAGATTGACGATCTCGAGATCACGACGCGCGGCACGCGCTTTCGACTTCGAGCACTCGGGGAAGACGAGATCGTCGAGACCCCGCTCGTGGGGAGGCACCAGGCGGCGAATTTTGCCTTTACGCTCGCCCTGCTCGACGCCTCGGGCGACCCCTTTCGGGTGTCGCTTCGCGATGCATGTGCGGCCGTGGCGCGCGTGCGGCTCCCGGGTCGCTTTCAGCAAGTGGGTCGCTGGATCTTCGACGTCGCTCACAACGCTGACGGCATTCGCACGCTCGCCTCGAGCCTCGAAAGCGTGAAGCACGATCGCCCCGTGATTGCCTTGCTCTGCGTCCTCGCCGACAAGGATTGGCGAGCGATGATCGATGTCCTGGCGCCAGTGGTGGATCAATTCGTTCTTACGAATGCGCCGACGGCTCCTGCGTCTCGCGCGTGGTCGTTGCCAGAGGCCTTGGCCTACGCGACGCAGCGCGGATATCGAGCGGTGGCGGTGCACGACTTCGACGACGCCTTGCGTCGCGCGGAAACCGATGCAGCGACCACACTCGTCACCGGCTCATTTCACACGGTCGGCGACGCAATGGCGCGGTTGCAGGTGTCTCCGCTTACAGGGTAACTTGCTGGATGTTCAAAGGCGCCCTCCCCGGCTTTCGCGATTTCTATCCTCAGGAGTTTGCCGAGCGCGCATTCATCATGAATACGTGGCGCGATGTCGCGCGCCGATACGCATTTGTGGAGTATGACGGTCCGCCGCTCGAGCCTCTGGACCTGTACACGAAGAAGAGCGGCGATGAGATCGTCGGACAGCTCTACAACTTCGTCGACAAGGGTGGACGCAACGTCGCGCTCCGCCCTGAGATGACGCCCACCGTCGCGCGCATGGTGGCGGCTCGCGCGAACGCGCTGCGCAAGCCAGTCCGCTGGTTCTCCATGCCGCAGCTGTTTCGGTACGAGCGACAGCAGAAGGGGCGCCTTCGCGAGCACTTTCAGCTGAACGTGGACATCTTCGGATCGTCCGACGTTGCAGCAGACGCCGAGCTGGTATCGTGCGCCGTGGACATGATACGCGCGTTCGGTTTGTCATCGAGCGACGTCGTGGTGCGTGTCTCCGACCGCCGGATTCTGCAGGCGTTTCTGGAGTCGCTTGGAGTGGCCGCCGATTCGATTACGAGCGTGTACGGCGTCATCGACAAGCTCGATCGCACGCCCACTGAGGTGTCCGCCGAGAAGCTGTTGGCGCTTGGCGTGTTGCCCGAAGCGATCGAACGTATCGTGACAATTGCGTCGGTCGAACTGAGTGAAGTGAAGCAACGCCTCGCGGGATCGCCTGCATCAGTTCACGCTGACGAGTTCGAACGATATCTCGCCTACTGCGCTGCGCTTCTTGGCGGCGATGCATCGTGGCTCACGCTCGATCTCTCGATCGTCCGAGGCCTCGCCTATTACACCGGCATCGTGTTCGAGCTCTTCGATCGATCTGGTGAGTTTCGGGCGATCTGTGGCGGCGGACGCTACGACACCTTGCTGCAATCCCTCGGTGGTGCTGACATGCCGGCACTCGGCTTCGGAATGGGCGACGTCGTGCTCGGTGAGTTGTTGCGAGTGAAGGGTCTCATGAAGCCAGTGGACACCGCCGCGGACTACTGGCTCGCGGCGGACGAAGCAACGCCGATGGAACATGTGATGCTGGAGGCGTCGAAGCGGCGCGCTGGAGGGCACTCGGTGGAGTACGCCCTGCGTCCACAGTCTCTGAACAAGCAGAAGAAAGCCGCGCAAACGAGCGGCGCACGGGAATTCGTAACCCTCACGAACGACGACGCATCGAATGGCTGACGACAAGAAGTTGACGACACGCGCCGCGGACTTCAGCGCCTGGTACAACGAGGTGGTGCTGAAGGCCGAGATGGCTGACTACTCGCCTGTGAAAGGGTGCATGGTCATCCGTCCAAATGGGTATGGCATCTGGGAGCGCATGCAGCGCGCCCTCGACGACATGTTCAAGGCAACTGGGCACCAGAACGCGTATTTCCCGCTGTTCATCCCGGAGTCGTATCTCCACAAGGAGAAGGAACACGTCGAAGGCTTTGCGCATGAATTCGCCGTCGTCACGCACGGCGGAGGAAAGAAGCTCGAAGAGCCACTGGTCGTGCGTCCAACGTCCGAGACGATCATCTACTCGATGTTCGCAAAGTGGGTGCAGAGCTATCGCGACCTGCCGATCCTGATGAATCAGTGGGCGAACGTCGTGCGCTGGGAAATGCGCACGCGGCTTTTCTTGCGCACAACGGAGTTTCTCTGGCAGGAAGGCCATACGGCGCACGCCACGCACGACGAGGCCGAAGCCGAGGCGCGCCAGATGCTCGGTATCTATCGCGACTTCATGGAAGGGTACATCGCGATGCCGGTGATCACGGGGCAGAAGAGCGACTCTGAGCGTTTCGCGGGAGCGCTGCGCACGTACGCCTGCGAGGCGATGATGCAGGACAACAAGGCGCTTCAGGCGGGAACGTCGCACAACCTTGGACAGAATTTCGCAAAGGCCTTCGAGCTGAAATTCCAGAGCGAAACCGGCACCGAGGAGTATGCGTGGAATACGAGTTGGGGCGTGTCCACGCGCATGGTCGGTGGGCTTGTCATGACGCATGGCGACGATGCGGGGCTTCGCGTGCCACCACTGCTCGCGCCCATCGAAGTCGTGATCGTTCCCATCTATCGGACGGATGAGGATCGCGCGCTTGTCCTCGAGGCGGCCAACCGGATCGTCAAGTCGCTCGGAAGTTGGGATCGGCGAGAGTCATCTCGCTTGCGCATTCACGTCGATGCGCGCGACGGCATGAAGCCCGGTGCGAAGTACTACGAATGGGAGCTGCGCGGCATTCCGCTGCGATTGGAACTTGGCCCCCGCGATATCGCGGCAAATCAGGGCGTTCTCGTGCGTCGCGACACCAAGGAGAAGCGTCCGGTTTCGCTCGACACGCTCGGTGAGGACATCGCGGAGACGTTGAGCGTGATGCAGCGCGACATGCTCTCGGCCGCACTCGACCGCCGCGAGGCGAACAGCATTCGTGGACCATTCTCGTATGACAAGTTTCGCGAGTTGATGGAGGGTCCAGGCGGATTCGTCTATGCTGGCTGGTGCGGCGACGCCGCATGCGAAGCGGCGATCAAGGAAGAGACGAAGGCCACGATTCGCGTGTTACCGGATGAGGAGTTCCGCTCGGCCGATGCTCCAACGACGTGTCTCAAATGCGGCCGCGCTTCAACGAACGAGGCACTGTGGGCGAAGGCGTACTGACGTCGGGATTTATTCGCGTTGATGGCGCCCTGGCGTGCGAGGGCGTAAGCCTCGACGTGGTAGCGGAGCAGGCGGGTACGCCTGCGTACGTGTACAGTGCGTCGGTCGTGCGTGATCGCTACCGGCGCCTGGATTCGGCATTCGCACCAATGCCGCATCGCATCCACTACACGCTCAAGGCGAACTCCAATCGGGGACTGCTGCGCGTCTTACGCGAGCTCGGTGCGGGTGTGGATGTCGTGTCTGGTGGAGAGCTTTTTCGCGCCTTGCGCGCGGGGTTTACAGGCGCGGACATCATCTTCGGCGGCGTCGGCAAGGCGGAGCACGAGTTACGGGAAGCGCTGCAGGCCGGCGTGCTGCTCATCAACGCCGAGTCGGAAGCCGAGGTGCGACTGCTGGATCGCATCGCGGGCGAGTTGGGCGTCGTTGCACCCATCGGTATTCGCGTCAATCCTGAAGTCACGGTGGACAGTTCGCACCGGTACATCAAGACCGGCGAGAAGGGCGCCAAGTTCGGCGTTCCGTTCAACGAAGTGCGCGCCGTCGCTCGCATCGCTGCGTCTCTACCCAATACTCGTCTGCTCGGCCTCGACATGCACATCGGGTCGCAACTCTTCCGGCTCGATCCATATCTCGACGGAACGGAGAAGTTGATCGAGTTACTCGATCAGCTGAGGTTGGATGGTGTGGATACGATCGAGTACCTCGACATCGGTGGCGGCCTTGGTGTCAGCTACGACGAGGAGGAGACGCCCGACCTCGAGCGATTCGCGAACGCGTTGCTGAAGCGCGTGCAGCCGACTGGCCTCACGCTGCTCATGGAGCCAGGACGTTTTATCGTGGGCAATGCTGGCGTCTTGCTCACGCGCGTGCTGTATCGCAAGCATAGTGGTGGACGCGAGTTTCTCATCACGGACGCGGGCATGACAGAACTGCTGCGTCCGTCGCACTACGACGCGTATCATCGCATCGAGGCCGTACGGACGGTCGAAAAGCAGATGACGGCGGACGTCGTCGGCCCGGTGTGCGAGAGTGGCGACTTCCTGGCACTCGACCGATCGATGGATGAGGCAAACGCTGGAGACCTGCTCGCTGTCTATGATGTAGGCGCGTACGGCTACGTGATGGCGTCCAACTACAATACGCGTCCACGTGGCGTGGAAGTGCTGGTCGATGGCGAACGGTTTGCGGTGGCGACGGCCCGTGAGCGATACGAGGACCTCGTCCGGCTCGAGCAGGATGACCTTGAGTGGAGGGATGGCTGATGCGCGTCGGACTGATGGCCGATAGCCACGACCGGATCCCCGCGATTGCCGAGTTCGTGAAGATCATGCAGGCGGAAGGCGTCTCGATGCTGCTGCATGCTGGAGACTACTGCGCGCCATTCGCCCTCGCTCCAATCGAGGAAGCGCGCATGTCCCTCTCGGGCGTGTTCGGCCGGAACGACGGCGATACGCAGGGATTACTTGCCAAGGCGAGCACTGGTTTCGGCGCTGAACTGTTCGAAGGTCCGCACAGCTTCGAGTTGGGCGGACAGCGCATTCTCGTGGTGCACGACATCGGCGACGTACAGCCGCGCAGCATCGATGGCCACAGCATCGTGCTGCATGGCTTTACGCATCAGCAGGAAATGAAGACGCGCGGCGACACGCTCATCGTCAATCCTGGCGAATCGTGCGGATGGCTGTTCGGCACGCCCAAGGCCGCGATACTCGATCTCGATACCAAGAAAGTGGAATTCCTGAGCCTCGACCCCGCGCACTGGACGACATGACGGCGCAAAGCCGAATCCTGATCATCGACTACGGTTCACAGTACACTCAACTCATCGCGCGCCGCGTCCGCGAAGCACGAGTCTACTCGGAAATCCATCCGCCCACTCGCTCGATCGAATGGATTCGAGAGTGGAAGCCAACCGGCATCATCCTGAGCGGCGGCCCCAACTCTGTTTACGGCGACAACGCGCCGACCGCCGATCCCGCCAACGTCGACGTCGCGCCGACGCTCGGCGTCTGTTACGGCATGCAGCTCATCGCGCTGCTGTTCGGTGCGGAAGTAAAGCGCGGCGCACAGCGGCAGTACGGGCGCGACGAGATTGCTCCGACGCGCGACAACGTGCTCTTTCACGGATTCTCGCCTGGGGAGAGCACGACCGTGTGGATGAGCCACGGCGATCACATCGAGTCCGCGCCGCACGGGTTTCGCGTGACGGCGACCAGTGCAGGAAACCCCGTCGCCGCCTTCGAACACGAGACGCGCCAGATTTACGGCGTGCAGTTTCATTGCGAAGTCGCACACACGCCGCGCGGCCGCGAAATCATCGCGAACTTCCTGTTCGAGGTGTGTCACGCAACACCCAGCTGGACACCGGGCGCATTCATCGATGGCGAGGTCGCGAAAATTCGCGCGCTCGTTGGTGAGGCGCAGGTCATTTGCGGATTGTCCGGTGGCGTGGATTCGTCGGTCGCGGCGGCACTCGTCCACAAGGCCATCGGCGATCAACTGACGTGCGTCTTTGTCGACACCGGACTGTTGCGCCTGCATGAGCGCGAGCAGGTCCAACAGACCATAGGCCGGCACCTCGGCATCAAGCTCGTCACGATCGATGCATCGAAGCGCTTCCTCCATGCGCTGGCGCATGTCGAGGATCCCGAGGCAAAGCGCCGCGCAATTGGCCACACCTTCATCGACGTCTTTGAAGACGCGACGGCAAGCGCGGGGACGAACGCGCAGTTCCTGGTGCAGGGAACGCTGTACCCCGACGTCATCGAGAGCGCCTCTCCCACAGGGGGCCCATCGGTGACGATCAAGACGCATCACAACGTGGGCGGCCTCAAGCCGGGAATGCAGTTCGCGCTCATCGAGCCGCTGCGAGAACTGTTCAAGGACGAAGTGCGCAACGTCGGACGGGAGCTGGGCTTGCCGGAAGAGATGGTTGGCCGCCACCCATTCCCCGGTCCCGGATTGGCCATTCGCATTCTGGGAGCGGTGAGCGAACCGGACCTTGCCGTGCTGCGTCTTGCGGACGCGATCTATCTGGAAGAGATTCGCAAGGCGAACCTCTACGACGAGATCTGGCAGGCATTCGCCGTCCTCCTCCCCGTGCGCAGTGTGGGAGTCATGGGCGACGAGCGGACCTACGATAACGTCGTCGCACTGCGGGCCGTCACGAGCACCGATGGCATGACGGCGGACTGGTATCCCTTCCCGCATGACGTCATGGCACGTATCAGCGATCGGATCATCAGGGAAGTGGACGGCGTCAATCGCGTCGTCTACGACGTGAGCTCCAAACCGCCGGCCACGATCGAATGGGAGTGAGTGGCGACGAGCGGCGCCATGCGGAGCGCCGCACGATGGCGCTTCGCGGCCCTGGGGCGGGCGGGTACACGCCGCCCCAGTCGCTCTCCGCGTCCAACCCATGCCTCAACTGCGGCACGAACGTGCAGTTGACCTTTTGCCCAGAATGCGGTCAACAGGAGATCGACTCGGACCCAACGCTTCGGGAGCTCGTCCGCGAGCTCGCGGAGGAGTTCTTCCGTTGGGACGGAAAGCTGTTCTCGACGTTCCGGCTCCTCGGCACGCAGCCGGGCGAGCTCACGCGGGAGTATTTCGCGGGCCGCCGGGTGCGATTCATTTCCCCGGTGAAGTTGTACCTGGTGTGCAGCGCGCTGTTCTTCTTCGTCAATGCGGTCACGCCAAGCGCTCCGTCCCGATCTCGTGCCACGGGGAAGGCCAATGGCGGATTCATCGAGGCGATATCGACGGCGTTGCTGGAGAAGCCTGTGGCATTGAACGCGCCGGCCACGGCCGCTGACCGGCGGCTGCTCGACACGCGGTCGCGCTGGCTGGCGCGAGTACGGCAGGATCCGCGCGGCTTCGAGCAGAAGGTGCAGTCCGTGGTGCCGCAGGCGATGTTCGTCCTCCTGCCGGTGATCGCGCTCCTGCTTGCGATTACGTTCCGCCGCGCGCGCGTGCACTACCCGCAGCATCTCGTATTCATGCTGCACGTGCAGTCGTTCTTCTACCTCACGCTAACCGCGTATGACGCGGTCGCGTGGCTCCCATGGCGGCGTCTCTCGGGGGTGCTGCTACTCGCGGCTCTCGCGGCGAATTTTGGGTATCTGTTGGCCGCCGCAGGACGCGTGTACCGGTGCGGCACGGCATCGACCGTGGCTCGCGCCGCGATCTTCACCGCCGGCTATCTGCTGCTCTGGTTGCTGGTCCTCTCGGCGACCGTGGGGATCGTCGCCGCAACGTACTAGACGCCCTTTTCCTTCAACAGCTCGAGGAACTGCGCCGGCTCCGTGAGGGCCAGCAGACGCTGCGGCACGTCGGGCTCCTTGGAGAACTGCGCGATCTTGCCGAGCACCGGGAGGTACTGGTTGGACACCTCCAAGGGCGGCGCGACGATGAGGAAGAAGAAGTTGACCGGCTTCTCGTCGATCGCCTTGAAATCCATCCCATTCGTCTTTCGCCCAAACGCAACGCGCAGCTTGCTGACCACCAGTGAGCGACAATGCGGAATGGCGATGCCTCGGCCAATGCCCGTTGAGCCGAGATTCTCGCGGCGCTTCAGCATCTTGTAGAGCATCCCCTCCGACTTGTCGTCGAGCTTGAGGAGGCCGATGAGCTCCTTGAGGACGTCGTCCTTCGTCTCTCCCTCGAGCTCGAGCTTGATTGCGTCTTCGCTAAAGAACTCGCGCAGTTCCATCTCGTTGAATCCGGTGCTTGGGCGATACTTGAGCCGCTCGAGCGGCGCGTCATTGTCGAACCGCGAAACGTACCCGCGCGCGCCGCGCATTGTCAAACGCGTCGTTGCTGGGAAATCGGCAACTCGGTAACTTGGTCGAATGAAGTTTCCTTTTCCGCTCGACGTCAGCGTTCCGCTTTACCTCGCGCCAATGGCTGGCGTGTCGGAATCGCCATTCCGGCAGCTGTGTCACGAGCATGGAGCCGATGTCGTCGTAACGGAATTTCTGTCGGCAGAGGGAATTCGCCGCGAGAACGAAGCGACGATTCACAAGCTGTCGTTCGGTGCCGGAGAGCGCCCCATCGGCGTGCAGATCTTCGGCGCCGATCCGGTCGCGATGGGAGAGGCTGCCCGCTTCGTCTCCGATGTGTTCCAGCCTGAATTCATCGACATCAATTTCGGCTGTCCGGTCAAGAAAGTCGTGCGGCGGAATGGCGGCTCAGGGTGTCTGCGCGACCTGGATCTTGTGCAGCAAGTCATTCGCGCCGTGGCGTCGGCGACGCACTTGCCCGTGACGTGCAAGATCCGAAGCGGCTGGAACGAAGAGATGCGCGACCCCGTCACCATTGGACTGCGGTGTCAGGACGCCGGCGTTCGCGTCCTCGCGCTGCACCCCCGCACGCGCACCCAGATGTACACGGGGAATGCGCGATGGGAAGAGATCGCAGCCGTCTCCGCGGCGCTCGATATCCCCGTGCTCGGCAATGGCGACATCAAGACGGCGGAAGACGCCGTGCGCATGCATGAACAGACAGGCTGCGCCGGAATCATGATTGCTCGCGGTTCTTACGGTCAGCCCTGGATTTTCAACCAGGTGAAAGACCTCATGGCTGGGCGGGCAAAGCGACCCGCACCGCCGGTTGCGGAACGGTTCGCGATTGCGCTCGATCACGCGCGCAAGGTCATGGCGTACGAGACCGATCCGCGCGGCGCCGCCATCGAATTTCGAAAGCACCTTGGCTGGTACGCCAAGGGGTTGCATGGCGGCGCCGAGCTGCGGAAGAAGCTCTATGCCGTTACATCGTTCGGCGAAGTCGAAGGAATCTTCTCGGACTTTCTCGAAAACGCCGAGCGTTATACAACACCGTTTGTGGCAGGCGACGGCGAGCACGACCAGCAGGAAGCGGACGCCGCATGAGGCGCGAGCGGGTGCGCGACCTGCTCACCCGCGTCGCCGAAGGGTCCACCCCCGTCGAGCGCGCGCTCGATTCGCTGGCCGCAGACCCGGTCGAGTCGCTCGGCTTCGCGACAATCGACCACCATCGAGCGCTGCGACAAGGGTTTCCGGAAGTCGTGTACGGCGGTGGCAAGACGGTAGAGCAAGTAGTCGGCATCGCGCGGCGCATCGCGGAGCATGGCGACGGTGTCCTCGTAACGCGTGTGGCGCTCGAGGCAATCGGCCCATTGGCCGATGCACTGCCAGGCATGGAGCACAACGCCATCGCGTCGACGTGCTTTCTACGCCCCGATACGCCTCCCGTTGCCACGCGCGATTCGCTGCTGATTGTGACGGCCGGCACCAGCGATTTGCCGGTCGCCGAGGAGGCTGCAGTAACCGCCGACGCGATGGCGTGTCGTGTCGAGCGCCTTACCGACGTTGGCGTCGCGGGTATTCACCGGTTGCTCTCGCGTCGAGAGGCGATCGACTCTGCGGCCGTGATCATCGTCGTCGCAGGCATGGACGGTGCGCTCGCGTCGGTTGTCGGAGGTCTGGCGCGCGTGCCGGTCATCGCCGTGCCGACGAGTGTCGGGTACGGGGCGGCCTTCGGTGGGCTTGCGCCGCTGCTCACGATGCTCAACAGTTGTGCTGCCGGAGTGACCGTCGTGAACATCGACAACGGCTTTGGTGCGGCAGTCGCGGCCGCGCGCATTCTTCATCGTTGAATCGTCGCCAACATGCTGCTCGCCGCGGCCATCGCTCTTGCCGTC
>JBDTMO010000024.1:0-17841 GCA_039934235.1 bacterium
TCGGTTATGATCACGAGTCGCTCATCGGGGAAATGGTCGAAATGCTGGTGCCCGTACGTTTCGGTCATCATGCTGCTCATCGCACTGGCTACTTCACCGATCCGCGTACACGGACGATGGGAAGCGCACTCGAACTGGCCGGCATCCGCAAGGACGCGACCGAGTTCCCTGTAGAGATCAGCCTCAGCCCAATCGAGATCGAAGGCAACACGTTTGCGATGGCGGCCATTCGCGACGTTACGCTGCGCCGAAAGATCGAAGCAAAGTTTCGCGGCCTGCTCGAGGCAGCACCGGACGCGATGATCATTGTAAATCGCGATGGGACCATTGCACTCGTCAACTCACAGACAGAGCGATTGTTCGGTTACTCGCGCGCCGAGCTGCTCGGCAAGGCGGTCGAACTGCTGGTGCCCGGCGCTGAGAAGGCGGACCACAGCAGGCACCGCGAGCGCTACTTCGCAGACCCACATCCGCGCATGATGGGAATCGGCCTTCGACTCGCGGGGCGCCGCAAGGACGGCAGCCAATTCCCGGTGGAAATCAGTCTCAGTCCCGTGGAAACCGAAGAGGGCACGCTCGTTACGGCGGCTGTTCGGGACATTTCCTCCCGTATCGAGGTCGAGGCGGCGCTCAAGTCCGCCAATCACGAGCTCGAAGGCTTCACGTACTCGGTCTCGCACGATTTGCGCGCTCCAATCCGGCAGATCGATGGATTCTCGAAGATCCTCGCCGAGGAACTCGGGCCGACAATCAATGAGAAGGCTGCCCACTACCTGCAGCGCATCCAGCAGGGCGCCGAACATATGGGGCGGCTGGTTGACGATCTCCTCGGCCTGGCGCGCATCGGGCGGCAGGACATGCGGCCTCGTTCGATTTCGCTCGGCATTGTCGCAGCGGATGCACTGCGTGAACTGGAGCCGGAGCTCGTCGGTCGCGACATCCACTGGACGCTCGGCGAACTATCCACCGTCGAGTGCGACCCCGGGCTGATGAAAATCGTCTTCGCGAACCTGCTCTCGAACGCCGCCAAGTACACGCGGCGAGCACCGAGGGCGAGCATCGAAGTTGGTGAAGTCTCCGAGGCCGGCCGTCGCGTGGTGTTTGTCCGCGACAACGGCGTCGGGTTCGACATGCAGTACGCCGACAAGCTGTTCGGCGTCTTCCAGCGATTGCATCGCGTCGAAGACTTCGAGGGTACCGGGGTCGGGCTCGCGACGGTGCAGCGCATCATCCGCAAGCACGGTGGAGAGATCTGGGCGGATGCGACGGTCGGTCACGGCGCGACGTTCTTCTTCTCGATCGGCGCTGAGAATCGGGCGGGCACCGCGTGAGGTTGCACAACATCGATCTCCTCATTGCGGAAGACACCCCGTCCGACGCTGAGCTCATTCGTGAGTCACTCGGCGCCGCGCTCGCGGAGCGCGCACATGTCGCGAGCGATGGCGTCGAGGCGCTCGATTTTCTCTTCTGTCGCGGTGACTACAGCGATCGGGCATTCGATCAGCCGCCGCGGCTCATCATGCTCGACCTCAAGTTGCCGAAGATCGACGGCCTCAGTGTGCTGGGAGAGATCAAGCGTGATCGACGGACGCGCGCCATCCCGGTCGTCATGCTCACGTCGTCACTCATCGATGATGACGTCAGGCGCGCGTATGAGCTTGGCGTCAACAGCTTTGTCCAGAAGCCCATGGAGTTCGACCGATTTCGCACGACGGTCCGCGCCATTGGACAGTACTGGCTCACGGTCAATGAGAAGCCGCCCGTTGGCGCATTTCGCATGGACATAAGCTGATGTCATCTGCGACTGATACTATTCGCGTGCTCATTGCGGACGACTCGCAAATGGACGTGGAGCTTGTGTTGCTCGGTCTCGAGCGCGGGGGCATCGTCGCCTCCGCGGATGTTGTGGACACTCCCGAGGAGTTCAGCGCACGGCTCAAGAGCGGCACGTACGACATCGTGCTGTCCGACTATCGAATGCCCGGATGGACCGGCCTGGATGCGCTGCGGCTCGTCAAGGAGGCCGGTCTCGATACTCCGCTCATCATGATAACCGGCACGCTCGGCGACGAGAACGCCGTGGATTGCGTGAAGCTTGGCGTCGCGGACTACGTGCTCAAGCAGAATCTCTCGCGTCTTCCGCTCGCTGTGCGGCGTGCGCTGAAAGACGCGCACGAGGCTGCTGAGCGGAAAGCCACGGTGGAACACCTTCGCGAGAGCGAGGAGCGGCATCGCACGCTTACCGAGGCGTCGTTCGACGGCATCGCCATCAGCGTCGATGGCGTCATTGTGGAAGCGAACCGCGGGTATGCGGAGATGTTCGGGTACACGGTGGATGAAGTAATTGGCCGCATGGCCACGGACTTCGTGACCGCGGAGTCAGAACATGAAGTGCATGTGCGCACGGTGACTGGTATAGAGGGCACATACGAGCTGATCGGCAAACGGAAGGACGGCTCGCGCATCGCACTCGAAGCCACAGGGCGATCGTATCCCGTCAATGGACGTCGGGGCCGAGTGGCCGCGCTACGCGACGTGACGGAGAAGCGGTCGCTCGAGAAGCAGTTCCAGCAGGCGCAGAAAATGGAGGCCGTGGGCCGCCTGGCGGGAGGTGTGGCGCACGACTTCAACAACCTCCTCACGGTGATCATGAGCTGCGCGTACATGACGCTCGAGGACATGCCGCCGGACGATCCCAAGCGCCATGACATCAACTGCATCCTCGATGCAGCCAATGGTGCGGCAGCGCTTACGCGCCAGTTGCTCGCGTTCAGTCGCCAGCAGGTGATTCAACCACGGCTCGTGGTGCTCGACAGCGTCGTGGCGAATACGGAGAAGATGTTGACGCGGCTCATCGGCGACGACATCGTGCTCGAAACGGTGCTCAACGCCGGCGAATCGAGCACCATGATCGATCCGAGCCAGTTGGAGCAGGTGATCATGAACCTGGTCGTGAACGCGCGCGATGCGATGCCGAATGGCGGCCGGATAACGCTGGAGACGTTGGTAACCCATGCCGATGAGAGCATGGCAGTATCGCATTGGCCAGCGTTGCCGGGCACCTATGCGCGACTCACGGTGCGTGACACCGGTGTCGGGATGGACGCCGAGACACAGTCGCATGTGTTCGAACCGTTTTTTACGACGAAAGAGGTTGGCAAGGGCACCGGGCTTGGTCTGTCGATGGTGTACGGGATCCTCAAGCAGTGCGGGGGATTCATCGAGATAGAAAGTGCAGTGGACGTCGGCACGGCGTTCCACCTCTACTTGCCAGCGGCTGTCGCTGACGAGAAGCTCGAACCGCAAGCGGAGCTGGATGCGCTCGCACCGCTGCGAGGAACGGAGACCGTGCTCCTGGCGGAAGACTCGGCCACTGTGCGCGCGGCGATCGTCGAGATCCTGGAGCGGTCCGGCTACGCCGTGATCGCGCCGGCAACGAGCTCCGATGCGCTGCGCGTGGCGGAGAATCATCAGCCGCACATCGACATTCTGCTAACGGACATTGTGATGCCGGGACTCAACGGCCGGTTGCTGGCCGAAGAGTTTACGCGTTTGCGTCCCGGTGCCAGCGTCCTTTTCATCTCTGGCTACACGGACGACGCAGTGATTCTCCAGGGCATTCGGGCGCAGGGACTGCCCTTCGTCCAGAAGCCTTTTACGCCGGCCCAGCTGCTGCGCAAGCTGAAGGATGTACTTGGGTCGCGTTGAACGCCACGCGTGCTGGTGAGGAATGAAGAAACAGCAACAGCACTTATCCGCGCAGCAGCATCGGGTTGGCAAACATGCGTCGACTGCGAGCGGCGGTGCCGCTTAGGCCGGCGTTGCCTTCGGCCTGAACAACAATGCAAAGATCACGAAGATCACCGCCGCGCCAATGGCGGGCACCTGCCAGATCTTCGCCCAGTCGTGGACGACCGCGCCGCTTGGCCCCGTCGTGGCGTAATGGTTCACGACCATTCCCGACACGGACGCGCCGATCAGGTAACCGACGCCGTTCGTCACGAAGTTGATGAAGCCTTGTGACGCGGCTCGGATCTTCTCGCCGGCGCGCTGGTCCGTGTAGATCTGCCCTGCGACAAAGAAGAAGTCGTAGCAGACACCGTGCAGCAGAATGCCGGCGTAAATCAACCACATGCCCGATCCGCTGTTGCCCTGCCCAAACGCGAGGTAGCGCAGCGACCACGCCAACATGCCGCCCAGCATGATCCACTTGATGCCGAATTTGCGGAGCGCAAACGGCAGCAGGAGCATGAATCCGATCTCGGACATCTGGCCGAACGTCTGGATGAACGCAGGTTCGGGCGCCTTGATTTCGTTGAGGAACGGATTTGTGAACGCGTAGTAGAACTGCAGCGGAATGCAGAGCAGGAACGACCCGAGCACGAAGATCAGGAAGTCGGAGTTCTTGAGCAGTTGCAGCGCATCGAGGCCCAACGCGTCTCGCACGCTGAACGGCGCACCAGCTGCCTTGGGCGGCGTGTGCGGCAGCAGGAACGAGAACAGGCCAAGCACGACGGATGCTCCCGCGGCGATGCGCATGGGCGTCGCCAGCGCATCGGCATGCAGATACTTGCCGACGAGTATGCCTGCGACAATCCAGCCGATGGTGCCGAGCACGCGGATGATCGGAAAATCACGCGCGGCGTCCGTGACGTTGTGAAACGAGATCGAGTTTGTCAGCGACAACGTGGGCATGTAGCACAGCGCGTACAACAGCAGGAGCGGGTAGAACGAGCTCCACTGGGTCTGCATCGAGAGGAAGTACATCACCACGCCGCCACCGATGTGCAGGATCGCGAGCAGTTTTTCGCTCGAGAAGAATCGGTCGGCCACGATGCCCATGAAGAACGGCGAGATGATCGCCGCGATGGCCATGGCGCCATACGCACTGCCGATCTGCGTGTCCGTGAAGTGCAGCGTCGTGCCCAGGTATGTGCCCATCGTGACGAACCACGAGCCCCAGACGAAGTACTGCAGGAACATCATCATCGAGAGACGTGCGCGGATCGCCGTCATGAGCGACGCAGATCGAGTTGGGCCATCGATTCCTCACCGGGAAGTTCAAAAATGAGCACTGAGTTACGGCGCACCAAAAGAGGAAGCGTCAGCGCCTGCCGCACAAGAGGCCGAGCACGAACTCGTTTAGCCGGGCGAACAGGAGCGTGATGTAGGCGCCAATGACAAGCGCACACAGTGGCTTGCTCCTGAACGACAGCCGGCTTCGCGGCCAAGCGCTCGGCTCGCTCGGTGAATCGTGAGCGATCCCTCATCCGGAAACGCCTCACCGAACGTGTTCACGAAAAAGCGGAAAGGGCGGTGAACGAACCCAACGCGGATTCACGCGGATTCAGCGGATCAACGCGGATCGCCTCTCTGCCGCGACAGAGGTGATGGTTGCCCGGGGCGGTCAGGCACTCCGCACACCACCTCTCAAGTGCAGATCCTTCGACTCGCTGCGCTCGCTCAGGATGACAGCACGTTCAATCGCTGCGCAACGCCGCATTCGGATCCGCGCGCGTAGCGCGTAAGGCCGGAACCGCGCTCGCCACCAGCGCGACGAGAATCAGGATCGCGCCGACAGTGCCATAGATCACAGGGTCGGTCGCCGATTGCTTGAAGAGCAGCGGCTGGATCCACCTCGCGGCCAGGAGCGCAACGGCGAACCCCAGCGCCACGCCCGCAATCGCGAACGACACGCCCTGCCCCACCACGAGCTTCACGACGTCGCGTGACTGCGCGCCAAGGGCGATGCGCACGCCGATTTCATGCATGCGTTGGGCAACATTGTAGCCGATGACGCCGTAGAGCCCAACCGCGGCAACGATGAGCGCAAGCACACCAAAGGCGACGAACATCGTCGCGCCGAGCTGCCACGAACGCCGTTGCGCATCCACGATGTCTTCGAGCGGCGTCACCGTGACGTACGCCGCTCCGGGCATGATGCGCTGCAACTCACTCCGAACGCGCTCGGCAGATCCGGCCGGATTGGCTCCCGACATGCGCAAGAAAAGCCGGTTCCCGAGCGAAACACCTACATAGCGCTTCTTGACTGGATCGAAGGTGGGCTGTTCGTCAGACAAGTAGTACATGAACCGGTCGGCGTCCGTCATGCTGTTTTGCACCGCGTCTTCAGCGATGCCGACGACGGTCGTACACGGCACGCCTTCGGCACCGATTTGCAGGCACTGTCCAATTGGATCCCTTCCCTGCCAGAGGATCCGTCCCATGGACTCGCTCACCACCGCCACGCGTGGAGCATCCTCGCGATCCCACGCGCTGAATGCCCGGCCACGAATGATGCGGGTGCCGAGCACCGTGAAGTAGTCGGGAGTCGTGGCCTGATAGATGAATCGGCCAAGTCGCTGAACCGAATCGATTCCTGCGACGTGCAACTCGTGTGTATTCGTGCTGAAGGGCAAGCTGTTTACGCGCGTGACGGCAACCACACCAGGAAGCGTCCTGGCGGTCTCGAGCAGCCGGCGCCGAAAGGCGAGTTTCTCCGCGCTGTCGAACTGAAAGCCGCGATACTGTGGCGTCACCAGCAACACCGGCGCAGCGTTCCAGCCCAGCCACATCGATCGTACGTTGCCGAGACTCTTTACGAAGAGCCCGGCGCCGACGAGCAGGATCACCGACAGCGTGCCCTGAAGAGTCAGCAGTGCGGAGCGTGTGCGAGACGGTTGATACGTGCCCTCGCGCGCGCCCGCGTGCAGCGTTCCGGCGAGATCTTCGCGGACGGCAAGAAGCGCAGGCGCAACCGACGTGACCACTCCGGCGACGAGCGCGCATGCGCACGCTGCGGCGAGTGTACGCCAATCGGACGCGAGGCCGGACCCGGGCCGGTCTTTCAGCAGCAACGGGCGCAACGCGGCGAATACCCATTGCGCGATGACGAGGCCCGCGACGCAGCCAAGCGCCGCCAACAACAATCCCTCAGTGACGAACTGCGCGACCAGACGACCCCGGCCCGCGCCAAGCGCGAGACGGAGCGCGATCTCCCTTCGCCGGCGAAGTACGCGCGCGAGCACGAGGTTCGTGACGTTCGCGCACGCGATGAGCAGCACGATCACGGCGACGCCGCTCACCCAGAGCAAGGTCCTGGACTCGAGGCCCGCGTCTGGGCCAGCGGCGGTCTTGAGGGCGCCGGCAATGCCGCGTGGCCGGGCAATGGACGCGGCCACCACACGAGGGTTCAGCGCTCGCTGTCCATCTCGGCTCTGCACATACGCGTTCGTGAGATCCGCCGATGCTGTGGCCACACTGACGCCTGGCTTGCGGCGCACCATCACGCTCGTCCAATCCCAGTTGTACGTGGTGAACGCCGTTTGCGCGTCGCCTTGATTGACGCCGTACGCAATCGTCGTCACGGGCAGGAAGACGGCGGGCGCCTGACCCTCGGAAACGCCAACGAACCCTTTGGGCGCGACACCGATGATCGTCGTGAGCAGCGGCCCGACGAGCAGCGATTGGCCCACGACATTCCTTCCGCCATACTCGCTCTTCCAGAAGTCGTAACTGATGACGGAGACGTTTTCACCGCGAGGAATGGAATCTTCACCCGCAGTGAAGAACCTGCCCTGCACGGGCTGTGCGTCGAAGAAGGCAAAGAACGACGCATTCACCCCGACGACCTGCCGCTCGCGCGACGCGTCGCCAGAACCAACGGCGAGCAGCCATTCGCTCAACGCCGCATACTGCGAAAACGAGCTGGTGAAACGCTTGAGGTCGAGATAGCGCGTGTGCGGAATCACTGAACTCGTCAACGTCTTGCCGCGTGATGTCGTCTGCAGATAGACGCGGTTCACCTGGCCGGGATCGCGCAGATACGGAAAGGGCCGGAACATCAACCGGTCGATGACGCCGAACATCGCCGCATTGGCACCGATGCCGAGTCCGAGCGTAAGGACGACGGTGGCCGTGAATCCGGGCGAGCGCCTCAGTCCTCTAAGCGCGTACCGAACGTCCTGCTGCAGGTGGTCGAGCCATGGAATGGACCACCGTTCACGTGCTTCTTCGCGCATGCGCGTGATGTTGCCGAGCTTGCGTCGTGCGACGGAAGGAACCTGATCGGCACTCGCTCCCTGGACGCGCGCATCGCGCTCCAGGCGTTCGCGATGAAATTGCAACTCCTCCGCAAGCTCGTCATCGAGCGTATCGCGCCTGCGCCAATCGCGCACTCGTTCAATCCATTCACGCATGACGGCCTCGAGTCTCGGGAGCGTTGCGCGCGCGTCAGGCGGGCTTCATGACGCGGCGAATGGCCGCCATGAGCTCGACAAAGCCGGCTTGCTGTTCGCCGAGTGTCCGCTTTCCCGCGGGGGTGATGGTGTAGTAGCGCGCCCGCTGATTGTTGGGTGTCTGCCGCCACTCCGCCGTGATCCACCCCTTTTGACGCATGCGTTGCAGCGCGGGGTAGAGCGAGCCTTCCTCCACCTGAATCACCTCCTGCGAGGTGCGCTGAAGGTGTTGCGCGATGCCGTAGCCGTGCATGGACTGCACGGTGAGCGTTTTCAGCACCAGCATGTCGAGCGTGCCGGGCAGGAGATCCCGCTTGGAGGACGGAGCCATGGTTGGTGGCGAGAGGGTTTAGGGGGATAGACAGACTATGTCTCGCGAAGGTTTGAACGCACTTCGCGATGTCGCCCTGAGCGTAGCCCAACGCTGTCGTCCTGAGCGTAGCGAAGGACCTGCACGTGCCGTTGCGCCACAGCGGAAAGCACCAGCCAACACAGCAAAGCAGTCGTCCAGGGGGCAGCCACAGTTCAACCCCTGGACGACTGTTCGCTTCCCTGTGCTGACCCGACGGTTGTTAGTAGCGCCAGCTCCTCAGGTCCGAGCCCGCAGGCGCGGTCTTGTCCATATGTGCCGCCATCTTCGCCATGAGCTCGGGCATTGGCGGGCCCCAGCAATGCGGGGCCATCGGCTGAAAGACGATCTCACCGGAATACTTCGGAGACGACGTCGTCTTCAGGTAATTCTCCAACAGGTGCACGCCCATGTTGAGGTAGTACGAATCGGCGTCCCCAACGTAGACGTTCATCTTGTTCGCGAGCTTGGGACCGAGTGTCGCCCAGTTGGTCTCGAGCATGTTGCGGAGGTCGTAGTGCTGCTTCCAATACTCGGCAACCTTCTTGTCGATGACGCCCGTTTGCTTGTCCCAGATGCGCACCGGAAATCCATCGGCGCCAACGGGACCATACGTCGCTTCCCAGATGTCCCACTGGCCGCCCGAGCGCGAGTGATCACCTGACACGAGCTCGAACCAGTTCTCGTCCTTCATCATCGCCGTGATGTTGCCGTCTGGCTTGCGTTGCGTTGGCCGGTCGATCTTCATCCAACCACGATCAAACCAGTACGCGTTGGTGTCGGCGTACACGTTCACGATCTGGTGATAGCGGAAGTCCACGCCATCCGGACAGAGCGACCAGACACCGCCGTAGAACTCGGGATACATGACCTGCTTCGCGAGCGAAATCCAGCCGCCTGTCGAACCACCAGTGAGCAGGCGAGCCCACGGCTGGCCGATGACGCGGAATTTCGTCTCGACGGCGGGAATCAACTCCTGCATGATCGCATCGCCGTATGGGCCGTTGTTCGCTGAGTTCACGCCGTAGGAGTCATCGTAGTACGGGGACGGATGCTGCAGCGTCACGACGATCATTCGCGGGCTTCCGTCCGCGTTCCAGAATGGCATGGAGCCAACGCGTGGCGCGCGAAGCGAGAAGTGTCCTTCGTCATACACGACGGGATACTTCACCTCGGGATGCCTGTCGTAATCCTTGGGCAGGAGGACGACGGCGCCGAGGTACATCGGATGTCCCCACCACTTCGTGAGGATCTTGCTTTCGATCTTGATGCGCTTGACGTTCCCGGAATCAGCAGGAACGACGACAGGCGGAATCACCTTGTCGGCGACGAGCTTGATCGGTGTGGACGACTTGGGGTCGAACGTGATCTTGACCGGATCGCCGTAGATGTTGCCGGGCGAGCGTTTCCAGTTCTGTCCTTCCCACTGGTCCATGTGCAGCCACACGGTGTGTCCGTCTGCGCGCGCGAACTTTGTGTAGACGTTGACGAATGGCTGCACCCAATACTCGCCGGCGGGAATATCGGCGAGGCTCCTGGCAGGAAAACCAAAGGTCGCCGCGTCGATCGTCGCGGCTTTTCCTGCGGCGAGGTTGTCGACGTTGACGCCGAAGAGCGGGACGCCTGTTTCGCTGGTCTGTTGGATGGGCCCGCGCTGCGCGTCGCCCGTCCGGCTCAACGCCACGTACACTCGGCCGGTAATTGGCTCGGCATGCGCGGCTTTCGCGAAAGAGATTTCGAATCGCGGACCGGAGCGCGTCGTCGACTGCGCGTGAGCGACGCTTGCTCCGGCGATGCCAGTAAGCAGCGCGAGCGCGAACATCGCGAATACGCGATGTGGATGATTCGATTTGTTGTGATATCTCATGGAATGCATTCCAGTGATTGTTTTGTCGTCCTGAGCAGAGCGAAGGCCCTCGTCCTGTCATCCCGCACGAGCGAAGCGCGTGGGGATGACAGTCTGGCGCTCGACGCAACAGCAGCTTGCTTGCGACGCCAAGCCATGCTCAACATACTGGCTGCATGAAAATCCGAAATGGAGTCATCGCGCTGTCGCTCGTTGCGGCCCCCGGCATGGGGAATCACGCCGTTCCAGCGCCCATCGCGCCTCAGACTGTCGAGATAGTCGGGCTCGATTACGCCTTTCAGGTGCCGACGAAGATCGCCGCTGGCCGAACGACGTTTCACTTCGTCAACAAGGGGACAGTCTCGCACGAGTTGAACATCTCCCTGTTGAAGCGCGGCGCCACGGTTCAGCAATTCATGAGCGCGGTAAACGCGGACACACCGACTGGAGCGTACAGGGAAGCCCCCGTGGGCGTGTTGTTCGCGGACAAGGGCAAGCGAGCGTCCGTTGGACTGACGACGGACCTGCTGCCGGGCCGCACGTACGTGATCATCTGCATCAACCAGGACAGCACCAAGGCAAAGAAGCATTTCTCGATGGGGATGTTCTCGGCGATCAATGTTCCGCCGACTGCGTCACCCCCGCCGCCGCCACTCGCCCACGTGGACACGATTGTCGGGTCCGAGTACGCGTTTCAGTACGCGCGAACAGTTGCGCCGGGCCGCCACTACTTCGCGTTCAGGAACGCAGGCAAGGTTCGGCATGAGTTCGACATGTTCCTGCTGAAGAAAGGCGTGACGCTCGAACAGGTCGCCAAGGTCGAGAAGGAGGGCGGCGACGTCGATGCACTTATCGAGGAGAGCATCGGCGTGTTGCACTCACCCGCCGGTACGTCGCCGCTTGGATTGCTGGACGTCGACCTCAAGCCGGGGCGCGACTACACGATCGTCTGCAGCTTTTCGAACGATGCCAAGTCGCCGCCGCACTTTGCGCTCGGAATGGTTGGAAGCATTCACGTAACGGGGGCGGCGGCCAAATAACGAAGTTCTCGACCCAGCCCGCGTATGCTTACGGCGGGTCGATGCGTGTGGATCCTTCGTCGTCGTGCAGCATGCGCATGGCCGGCGTATCGAGATCGTCGAACTGGCCCGACCGCGCCGACCACACGTACGCCACGACAGCGATGAACACGACGAGCAGCGCGAGTGGCAGCACAATGAAGATCACGCTCATGCTGCCGCCTCCATGGGCGCATCGATTGCCGCGCCCTCGCTGCCATTCATCGCGTCGCTTTGGGCTGGCACCTCGAAGGTCTTGCCGAGCCAGCTGCCGAGGACCACGGTGAGGGAGCTGGCCGGCATCATGATGGCCGCAATGAGTGGGCTGATCATGCCGGTCATCGCGAGCGTGGCGCCGAGCAGGTTGTAGGCGAGCGACAGCGCGATGTTGCGGTGGATGACGCGCATCGTGCGGCCCGCTCCGTCAACAAGGCGGACAAGGGGCTCGAGCCCGGGCGTCGCGAGGTGAACTGCGGCGGTGGCGAGTGATGCTTCCGCACCTCCGTGCACGCCGATGCCTACGTCTGCCGCTGCGATTGCTGCCGCATCGTTGACTCCATCGCCCACCATTACGATTGCGCCACGCGTAGCGCGTGACTGCGCGGTGACGCTCGCACGCAGGTCGTGAATGAAGGCGAGTTTCTGTTCGGGTGTCGCTCCCCCGATCGCGTCGGGCGGCGCGAAGCCAAGTCGCGCGCCGACGGCAGCGGCAACCGCGGCATCATCGCCAGACAGCATGGTCGTTCGCCATCCGCGCGAACGCACCGCGTCGAGCGACGTGCGCGCATCATCGCGCACCTTGTCGCCCAACCCTGCCGCCGCGACGACCTGGCCATCGACTGCCACGAACACAGGCGTGAGCGTCGGGTCGTTGAGCCGAGCGACGAATGCGGAGTGCCCACTCACTCGCGATGCAACGAACCGGGGCGAGCCAACAACGACGTCGCGCCCAGCAACGCGTCCAGTGATGCCGCCACCAGAATGGTGTGTCACGTCCTCCGCCACGGGCACGGCAATGGATGGCCACGCTCGGCGAAAACCGCTGGCCAATGGATGCGACGAGCCAGCTTCGAGCGCGAGCACGAGTGGTTGCATCCACGTGTCGCCGAGCCACTCGACGAGTGCGGTGCGACCTTCGGTGACCGTGCCGGTCTTGTCGATGACCAGGGTGCCCGCGTGGGAAAGCAGTTCGAGGGCGTCGCCGCCCTTGATGAAGATGCCAGCGCGCGCCGCACGCCCACCGGCGAGCGGGACCGCGAGCGGCGTGGCGAGTGCCAGCGCGCAGGGACACGTCACGATCAACAGGGCAATCGCGTTATCCCACGCGCGCGCCGGATCGCGCGGATACCAGATGACGAACGTGATGACCGCGAGCGCGAGCACCGCAGCGACGAACCAGCCTGCCATTCTATTGGCGAAGGCGACCACCGGTGCCTTCCGCTGCATGCTCTCCTCGACTTGATGCAGCAGCGTTGCCAGGCGGCTCGTTTCGCCGGCGACGTCAACGCGAACGCGCACCGGTGCGGAGATGTTCAACGTTCCGGCGAACACCGCTTCGCCGCTGGTGACCGATACGGGACGCGACTCGCCGGTGAGCAGTGAGGCATTCACGCGCGTGCTGCCGACGGTCACCGTGCCATCGGCGGGGAAGCTCTCTCCGGCGCGCACCTGGACTTCCATTCCGGGCAGCAGGGCCACCGCAGGGACCTCGCGTTCCGTCCCGTCGCTGTCTACCACGTGTGCCGTCGATGGCGCGAGGGAAAACAGCAGCTCGGCGGCATCCGTTGCTGCACGCTGTCCGCGTTGCTGAAGAAAGCGGCCGGTCAACAGCAGGAAGATGAGCGTCGTGACACCGTCAAAGTAGATCGGGCCGCTGTCGGTCATCGTATTGATCGCGCCTCGCAACACGCCAGCTCCCAGCGCGATCGCGATGGGCAGGTCCATGTGCAGCGAGCGTGCGCGGAGCGCTCCCCACGCGCCAACGAAGAACACACGCCCTGGGCCAAGAAGTGCCGGGACGGTGAGGCCGAAGCAGATCCATCGGAACAGCCGTTCGTACGACGATTCCATGCCGGAGAAATCACCCGCGTACAGCGCGAGCGACGCGAGCATCACGTTACCCGCGATGGCGCCTGCTATCCCGATGCGTCCGAGCATCGCGCGATCCTCGCGCCGGCGCATGCCATCGCGCGCCACGCCGCGAAACGGGTGCGGCGCATAACCGATCCGATCGAGCGCACGCGCCACGGCCGATAACGGCACTTCGGCGCTATTCCATTCGATGCGCGCCAGCGACCGGCGTACGTCGAGCTCCGCACGCGCTACACCGGGCACAAGGAGCGGCACTCGTTCCACGAGCCAGACGCACGAGGCGCAGTGCACCCCCTCGAGATAGAGCTCGGTCGCGCTCAATCCACCCGCTGCGGGTCGCACATACAGTTCCGCAAATGCGGGGTGGTCGAACTCGTCATACGCGCGGCCGGTCGAACGCACTGGTGTCGCCCGTTTGTCGCGGAAGGCCTTGTACTCCGCCAATCCGTTTGCCGAAAGAAACTCGCACGCGATGCGACAGCCCTGACAGCAGAACTGTTCGTTCGCCTCCGGCTGCACGAACGCCGGCGGAACACTGAGCCCACAATGCGTGCAGGCAATACCGAGTGTCGCAGCGCGCGCGGTGCTCACGGCATGGCGTGCATCGCGTGCGTTGCCGCGCCGCCAATGCGCCCCACGATGGAGAGAACACCGAGCACGATGATGGCCGTGCCGCTCACGAGCGGCATCCGTGCACCGAACCTCCCCATGAAACGTCGCGCGCCAACGCCGACGGCAAGCATCACGGGAAGTGTGCCCAGCCAGAACACGGCCATCACCATGGCGCCCCGCGCCGCCGATCCGGTTGCCGCGGCGGTGACGACGAACGCATACAACCATCCACACGGAAGCAGCGTCGTCGCGAGCCCGGTCGCCGCTGCGCGCACAACGGGCGACTGCTCCCGCAATCGCAACAGCACGCTCCCCATTGCTCGACGCCACGCGTCGGGCACCGTGATTGCGCGCAGGTGAACTCCCAACGCGACAAGTACGGCGTAAACACCCCAGATGACCATCAGCGCACCTGCAACCACGGCTGCGGTTCGCTGAAACTCGCCGAACATGCCGGCACTATTCAATGCATGTCCCACGGTGCCGCCGATGACACCGAGCAAGAGATACGACATCAACCGGCCGACGTTGTACGCTGCGTGCGCGGCGGCATCGGTGCGCCATGAGACTGACGGTTGCCCTGCCGACGAATAGAAGCATACGAACGCCCCGCACATGGCGGCGCAATGCACGGAGCCAAGCAAGCTTGCGACGAGCACGGCGAACGCGAGCGTCACCGTGCTACGGCCTCGCAGGGGACGTAGCGCTTTCGCGGCGCTCACCCGCAATTGCACGCGCGGGTATCGCATCGCCGGGCCGCTCTGTCACCAACTGTGCGTTGGCCGCAACCGAAGCGTCCATCCGCACGCTGCTCGTGAACCGATCCGCGCCGCGCGTAGCGACAACGCGAAATTCCCAGAGGCCCGCGTGTGCGAGAGGAAGCAGCGCGGTGTAAGCGCCGTCGCCCACAGGGCTGAGCGTCCCGCGTACGACGGCATCCGCATGCGCGACCTGTCGTGCTTCCACAGACACCTGCACCGCCGAGACCGGTGCGCCGGTGGAGTCACGTACCTGCAGCGTGAGCGGCGCCGCTGTTCCATTGCCAATGGGGCCAAGGACCGGCGTGAGTTGCCAGCCGAGCGCCGCGCTGCGCTTGGCCTGCGCGAGCGTCGAGTCCCATGCGACTGCCTTGCGATAGTAGTCCGGCTCGACGGCAAAATTCGGGTCGTGAGTCGCGATGCGTGCAGCGATGAACCCGAAGATGACGTAGCTGGTGAGCACCGTCACGATGATCGTTGGCCAGATGCGGTCCTTGCGGATGATGGGAGTCATGGCGAGGTCGTCGGCCCTAACAGGTTGAAGGGGATGTCGGCCGTGTAATCGTCGCCGTCAGTGACATGCACGGTGACATCGCGTCGTCCGCCCGTGAACGCAGACGCCTTGAGCAAGACGAACACGCTTGTCGTGCGCTGCTCGCCGGACTTGACCATGAGCGGACTCTCCGGCGCAATCACCTGCGCCGAGTCTGCGCCGCGAATGGAAATGGCATACGCATGATCACGCCGCGACCGATTGGCGATCTTGACGCGAACCTGATTTGCGACGCGACCGTCCTGCTCCATACTGAACGGCTCCGCCTGGCTGCGCAGGATCATGACGTCCGCCTTGGCCCGTGTCTCCAGCGTGAAGACAAAACCGCCGAGCAGCAGGGTGAGCGCGGCTGGATACAGCACGACGCGCGGGCGCAACAAGTGACGCGGCTTGCCCGCCAGCTGGTCGCGCGACGCGTAACGAATGAGTCCGCGCGGCTTCCCGACCTTGTCCATGATCGAATCGCACGCGTCGATGCACTGCGTGCAGTGAATGCACTCCATCTGGAGTCCGTTCCGGATATCGATGCCAGTGGGGCAGGTGGTGACGCACGCGTTGCACGCCACGCAGTCGCCAGCGCTGTCCGCGCGATCCTTTACGGCGTGCGCGCGTGGCTCACCGCGCTGTGCGTCGTAGGCAACAATGAGTGACTCGTTGTCGAGCAGCGCGGACTGCCACCGTCCGTATGGGCAGGCGATGAGGCAAGTCTGCTCGCGGAAGTACGTGAAGTCGTAGAAGATCAGCGCGGTGGTTGCAGCCATCACCAGGAATGGCGTGGGATGCTCGTATGGCGATAACCGCACCCACCGCTCGAGCGCTTCCACCCCGACGAAATAGGCGAGAAAGGTGTGAGCGAGGAACAGCGAGATCACGAGATACGCCGCGTACTTGAGCAGCCGGCGCCAATGGAATCGCTGGTGATTCTTGTCCAGGATCAGTGATCCGCTGCGCCCGCCTTCCAGCAGCCGCTCCAGCGGGCGGAACACGAACTCCATGTACACCGTCTGCGGGCATGCCCACCCGCACCACACTCGGCCGAATAGCGCCGAGAAGAGAAAGATGGACACGACGACGCTCGCCAGCAGCAGCATGAGCAGCAGCGTGTCGGTGGGCAGGAAGGTGGTGCCAAGAATCGTGAAGTGGCGTCGCGGCAGGTCGAGCAGAATCGCCGGCATTCCGTTGATGTGCACGTGCGGAATGCCGAAGAAGACCACCATGAGCGCGTACGCCGTGATGCGCCGCCGATGCCACCAGATACCGCCAGCCGGCTTGGGACGGATCCAGTTGCGCGATCCGTCCTGGTTCAGTGTCGGGAGAACGCGTCCTCTCGCAGCTGGAGCAGTCACCGTGCGACCACCACTCCTTCCGGCGCCTTCGGCTTGGCCGTGACAGTCCCATGGAGCGACCACACGTACGCAGTCACTTCATCGACTTCGCGGGGCGGCAGCATCTTGCCCCACGGCGGCATTCCCTTGGCCAGCACACCGTTCGTGATTGTGGCGTTGATCTCCTCGATCTTTCCGCCATGGAGCCACGCGTCGTCCGTGAGGTTCGGGCCAATGACTCCGCCGCCATCGGCGCCATGACACACGACGCAGTTCTTCACGAAGACCTTTTTCCCTTCGCCGACTTCGTGGTTGTCCCGCGTTAGCGCGAGCAGTTGCGCGGGGTTGGCCGGCCCCGTCGGCGCAGGGTGTGCGGCGCGAAAGGCGGCCATCTCCGTTTCGTAGGCCTTGATGCGCGGCGCGCCCGCCATTCCAGCGACGTTGAACGTGTAGAGCACGGCAAAGACGATCGTTCCCCAGAACGTGAGCACCCACCAGCGAGGCATCGGGTTGTCGTATTCCTGGATGCCGTCGTACGAGTGTTCGAGCAGGCGATCCATCTCTTTCTTCTTGTCGATGTCGGCCATGGGTCAGTCCTCCGCCTTGCGTGGCTGTTGCGGATGCACATCGTCAAGCGGCATGCGCGCATCGAGCGTCCAGCGCTTGCGGTTGGCGGGCCGAAACACCCACCACACGATGCCGAGAAAGGCAAGGAAGAACAGCACCATGCCGATCTCCGCGAAGCCCGCGAGCCCTGCGTGGCTCATCAAGTCGGTGAGGCTCACTTGATCCCTCCAATCGTCGCGGGAAGAACGCTTGCTGCGACCGGCGCGGTGCTGCCCGTCGTCGTCCCCTTGATGTCGCGTCCCAGGCGTTGGATGTACGCCACGATCGCGACGATTTCCTTGTCCTGAAGCCCGGCGGGGCCACCGGACTTGACGATGTCGTCACCAATCTCGGTCGCCTGCGCCCTGGCCATGGCTTCCGCGTGAGTGACCGCATCACCGTACGG
>JBDTMO010000025.1:0-17762 GCA_039934235.1 bacterium
CGCCAGCTCAGTCGAACGCTGAGCTGAAAGAGCAGATCAAGACGTCGATTCAGGCCGCGCAGGAAGCGGCGCGCGAAGCGGGACAGGAAGCGGCGCGCGCCGCCCAGGAGGCCGCGCGAGCGGGGAACGCGGATCGGGTATTTCGTGTGGTGCCCCCCGTTCCGCCAACACCTCCGCTTCCAGGTTTCTCGGTTGGGGACGGGGGCTTTGGTGGGAACGACGGTTTTCCGCGGCCAGTGCGCGACATCTCCATCGCGTTCTTCGTCATGTGCGCGGTCATGGTCATTGGCTGGCCGATCGCGCGCGCCTTCGGACGACGTTTGGAGCGTCGCGCCGAGGTTCCGCAGGTGAACCCCGGCATGCAAGACCAGCTGCAGCGCATCGAGCAAGCGGTCGACGCGATGTCCATCGAGATCGAGCGCATTTCGGAATCGCAGCGCTTCATGGCAAAGCTCCAGAATTCCCAGAGCGCCGAGCGTCTGTCATCCTGAGCGAGCGAAGCGGCTCCGTGTCATCCTGAGCGAGCGAAGCGAGTCGAAGGATCTGCACCTCTTACCGTGCGGATCCTTCGACTTCGCTCAGCATGACACAGCTGGTTACTGGCCGTGCTTGTGATCTTTTTCCCAGCGCTTGTCGTTCTTGCGCACGTCCTTCGCACGCTCCCTGAGCTCCTTGTCGCGCTGGCGCTGAAGCTGTTCACGCTCCCTTGCGCGTTGACGCAACAGCTGTTCGCGTTCCCGTTCGCGCTGGACCTGGAGTCCGCGGTCGCGGCTCAATTCACGTTCACGCCGCAGTTCACGCTCGCGTTGTAGCTCGCGCTGACGCTGAAGCTCGCGCTCGCGATCGGACCGCGAATCATCTCTGCGACCGTCGCCATTCCTGTCATAGCGCGAGTCGTCCCGGCGGACATCGCGGTTCGTCCCGTTGCGCGGGTCGTACCGCGTCGAATTCGGGTCGAAGCGCGGGTCGTATGATGGCGAGCGCGGATCGGCGCGCGGATCGATGCGACCACTCCCCGTGCTGACTCGCGGATCCACACCCACGCGCCCACGCGTCTGGCTTCCGTAGACGCGCGAGTTTTCCGGCGCACGACTTCCCTGCGCGCTCAGTGTGGTGGTCGTGAGGACAAGGACACTGCCAGCAACTGTTGCAAAACGAAACTTGAACATCGGAACCTCCCTTCGGCGGTGCCGCGACGCATGCGCGGCGGTGGTAGCACACGACCCTATTCAGGCATATTTGACGCCGCTCGCATGCATGGTCGCAACCCTATGTCCCGAAAAGGTTTACACAGTTGCGTGATGTACGTCACGCAGGGGTTTTTTGTCCAGATTCGACGACAAACATGTGTTGTTCGCGAGACAGGCTGGTCGCGAATTGCTGCCGAGTCTGATCCGCTGCAGCCCGGCTTTCGTTTGGCAGCCTACCATTTCGCCACCGCGAAACGCTACCATTTCGCAAAGCACTGCACTCCCATTTCGCACCACTCCCCGGTACCAATTCGCAGGGACCAGGTCGGTGAACGCCACTCGCTGAGATATTACTGATGAGCTCGCAATTTCTTTCTTTCTTGCGGGCACACATCTCGCCGCCGCGGGAACCACGACCCACACAATCCGCACACGCCGTGATGCAACCAACCACCAGATCGCCACATCCAACCGTGAAGCGCGCAGGTCCCTGAGTCCAACGCGAGGCTCATCAACGCGCCGACCATGCCGATACTGATGGTTGACCATGACCCCCTCGCCCACCGACCCCACCGCCAGCCTGCTGCGCGCGCAGCTACAGGCCTCCCTCGGCGACGCCTACACCATCGAACGCGAGCTGGGCGGCGGAGGAATGAGTCGCGTGTTCGTTGCGCGCGAGTGTGCGCTGGACCGGCTCGTCGCCGTCAAGGTGTTGCCGCACGAGCTCGCGGCCGGCATGAACAGCGAGCGCTTTCGGCGGGAAATCCAACTCGTCGCCGGACTGCAGCATCCGCACATCGTTCCCGTGCTTGCCGCGGGCGAAGCGTCTGGTGCGCCCTACTACACCATGCCGTTCATCGAAGGCGAATCGCTGCGCGCGCGGTTGGTCAAGCGCGCCACGACGCCAATCGGCGAAGCACTACACCTTCTGCATGATGTGATCGATGCACTCGCCTACGCCCATGAGCGTGGCATCGTGCACCGCGACATCAAGCCCGACAACATTCTCCTGAGCGGCACGCACGCCGTCGTCACCGACTTCGGTGTGGCGAAGGCGCTGAGTGCCGCGGCGGTGCGCGACGCCGACGCAAGCGGCACGGGCATCGGCATGGCGGTCGGCACGCCCGCGTACATGGCGCCAGAGCAGGCCGCGGGCGATCCCGACACCGATCATCGCGCGGACATCTATGCATGGGGGCTGGTCGCGTACGAACTGCTGTCAGGCACGCCACCGTTCAGCCAGCGTCCCGCACACGAGATGCTTGCTGCGCACATCGCGGAGATGCCGGAGCCGCTCGCTCAACGCAATCCCGACATTGCCGACGAACTGTCCGATCTCGTGATGCGCTGTCTGGACAAGCGGCCCGCATCCAGGCCGCAGTCTGCAGGCGAAGTCCGTGAAGCACTCGAACGCGTCGCCACGCCCGGCGGCGGCACGCCCGCCTTTCGCACGCGGTGGAAGCGTCGTCCGCGAGTTCGCACACTCGTCTCCGTTGGCGTGCTCGCCGTGGCGGTATCTGCTGCATTCGCCTTCCGTCCACACGCCAGGCAGCTCGACGAGAACGAAGTCGCCGTATTGCCTTTCCGTCTTGCGAGCACGGACCCCTCCGTCCGCTACCTGCGCGAGGGCATGCTCGATCTTCTCGCCGCCAAACTCACCGGCGAAGGTGGCCCACGCTCGGCGGATCCGCGAACGCTCCTGAGTGCGTGGCGTCGGGCCGCTGGATCGGACACGTCGGACCTTCCGCGCGAACGTGCGCTGGAGCTGGCCGAGCAGCTTGGCGCTGGCCAACTCCTCATTGGCGACATCTCGGGAACATCTGCCCGCCTGACGCTGTCGGCGTCGCTCGTGCGTGTGCACGACGGACGTGCCGATTCGCCACGATCAGTAAGTGGGCCAGCCGACAGTCTGTCCTCCATGGTCGATCGCCTCGCCAGCGAGCTGCTTGCATTGCGTGCCGGCGAAGGCGAGCGCCTCAGCTCCCTGTCAGGTGTGTCGCTGCCCGCGTTGCGCGCATACCTGGATGGCACGGCGCTGTATCGCCGCGCGAAGTTTGCGGCCGCGACAAAGCAGTTCGATCGCGCCATCCAATTCGATTCCACGTTCGCGCTCGCCGGACTTGGGCTGGCAACGTCGGCAGAATGGGCTGGGTTTCCGAGCGACCACACGCGCGGCCTGACCGTGGCATGGCGCTATCGCTCTCACCTCAGCGCACGCGACCAGGCGCTCCTGCTTGCGACTGCGGGGCCGAACTTCCCAGGCCTGTCTGGCTGGAGAGCGATGATTACGGCCAAGGAGCGGTACGCAGCGCTCGCGCCCGATCGCGCCGACGCACAGTTCGAAGTTGGCGACTATCTCTTTCACTTTGGTGCGGCGGCCGGCATTCCCGATGCGCACGCACGTGCGGCTGATGCGTTCAACCGTGCCATCGCGCTGGACTCGAGCTTCTCGCCGGCGATGGAGCATCTGGTCGTCGTCGAGATGGAGCGGCGCGACAGTGCGAAGGTGGTGCAGCTCGCGCGGCTCTATCTCGCAACCGATTCGTCGAGCGAAAACCGCGACGGCATCCGGTGGGCGCTCGCGGTGACGGTGGGCGACGCGGCGACGGCGCGCGCGATACTCGCGCGCAGGGATTCGTTGAGCATGGTGACCCTCGCGACGATCACCGAAGTGCCCGTTGTTGTCGGCCGGGCCATCGAGTCGACGCAATCCCTCGTTAACGCGACTCCCGCGCCGGGTGATCGGAAGGCCGAATATCTCGCCTATGTGCTGCGTCATGATCTCGCGTTCAATCGCGGGCGTCCGAAGCATGGGCTCACGTTGCTCGACTCCATGCGCGCTTCGCAGCCGGTGCCTGGTCTCGACGATTTCGAGCATGTGCGCGACGTGCTGTTCTGGGACGCCGACACAACGGGCGGCGACGAAGCCGCCAGGGCGTTGCGCCGAAGGGCGGCGCTGGGCGGCCCGGTGCCGGGTACGGGAAAGCGCGGCAAGGATCCGACGTACTTCGGAGACCTCTGCACGGCGGAACTCTGGTCGCTGTCGCACGGCGACACGACGGGAACACGCAGAGTCTCGGGGATCATGCTCGCGGGCCTCGACATGCGCGACTCGCTTTCGAGCCCGCAGTTTCGCGGGGGGTGCGCCCGGATGCTCGACGCCCAACTCGCGGTGACGCAGGGGCGAGCGGACGCACGCGCACTGGTCGACTCGCTCGACAACTTTCTGCGGACCGCCCCGGAAGGGGCCATCCTGGCGATGGGAAACCTCGCGGCGGCGCGACTCTACGAGCGGCTCGGTGACACCCGCGCTGCCTTGTTCGCCATTCGGCGACGCGTGTTCTTCTACGGCCGGACGCTGTTCTACTCCACGTACCTTCGCGACGAAGCTCGTCTCGCCGAAAAGACGGGCGATGCCATTGGCGCCGCGGAGGCGCTGCGCAAGTACATCGCAATGCGTACGGAGCCCGAGCCGTCATTTGTCGCTGATACTCGTGAAGCTCGTGCTGCGCTGGAGCGCGTAAGCCGGAGCGCCGGCGGACAGTGATGCTGCGAAGTTGGCTCGCCGCCAAGGCTCGCTATCGCGCATTACCGTATGCCGCCGGTGTTCTCGTCTTTACGCTGAGCGTGGCGTTCGCCATCACGGCGCAGCGTCGCGAGAATGCGGATATCGAACGTGCGACCATGCTCAGGGCGCGCATGCTCGCTGGCCTCACGGCCAACAGCATCGGCAACAACGTGAAGGAGCTCGTTCGCCTCGCGAGCAGTTGGCAAGCCACCGCGTTATCACGCAACGCATGGGAATCGGCGGCATTGCGAGCCATCGAGGACGGCGAATTTCGATCGATCGCGTGGGTCGACTCATCGGGTCGGACCGTCGCGGCAGTCCCGGACGAAAGCGGCGCAATCGCACCCCTCGAGCCCCGCTTCGCCGCGATGCGTGCCGAGATGGCGCGTACGGCGCGTGCGACTGGAGGCGTATCCACCAGCGCGCCCCTTTTCAGCGATGCTGGAATATCCGTGATCGTGTCGGCGGTACCGACCGCGCGTGGCGACGCCGCGATCGTTGGCGAAAGTTCGTTGCCCAGTCTCCTGCAGCAGAGCATCGATGAGCCGGACGCACTCGGTCACTCGTTCGCGCTCTATATGGGCTCGCGGGAGCTCTACGCGCGTATCGTCGGTACGCGAGCGCTGGAGGAGAGATGGGCTCAGGAGGCGTACCTGACGGATGTGCGCGGTGGATGGCGGATTCGCGCGTGGCCCACGGCGGCCGAGCTCGCGCAGCGCAGTTCGCATCTTCCGGAAGCGATATTCCTCGCCGGCTTGCTCTTCGCAACGAGCACCGCTGGCATGATGCTGCTTTTTCAAATGGCCGATCGGCGCGCGTTCGCCCTCTCTGCTGCGAACACGCGCATGGAGGACGAGATTCGCGAGCGTGAACGCGCGCAACAGGCGCTCGAGCAAAGCGAGGAGCAGCTCCGGCAGTCGCAGAAGATGGAAGCCGTGGGCCGCCTTGCGGGCGGCATTGCGCACGATTTCAACAACTTGCTCACCGCCATCAACGGTTACGCCGACTTTCTCCTGGCCGACATCGAGCGCGGAGATTCGCGCCGAGATGACGTTCGCGAGATCAAGAAGGCGGCGACGCGCGCTGGAGCGCTCACCACGCAGCTCCTTGCCTTTAGCCGCCGGCAGATCCGTCAACCGCGATCACTCGACCTGAACGCCGTGCTGACCGATCTCGAGCGCATGTTGTGCCGAGTGATCGGCGAGGACGTCACCATCGACTGGCGGCCGACCGAGCGGTTGGGCACCGTGAAAGCCGATCCGTCGGAGATCGAGCAGGTGTTGCTCAACCTTGTCGTCAATGCCGGCGATGCCATGCCAAATGGCGGCACCATTACGATGACCACCAGCACGGTGGTGTTCGAAGGCGTGACGGTACGGCCGCAACTTCCGCCGGGGCTGTATGTGCGACTGCTGGTGAGTGATACGGGCATGGGAATGAATGCGGCGACGCGCGAGCGAATCTTCGAGCCGTTCTACACCACCAAGGAGCCGGGAAAGGGCACCGGGCTCGGTTTGTCTACCGTTTACGCGATCGTCCAGAATCTCAAGGGCGCAATCGAAGTGGACAGCACGGTTGGCAAGGGGACGACGTTTGCGGTGTATCTCCCGCGGTATGAAGCGCCGGCCGATCTCATCGGATCGGGAACGATGGCGACGTTGGCGCCGCGCGGCGTGGAGACGGTGTTGCTGGTCGAGGATGAGGAGGGTGTTCGTGCGCTCGGCGCCCGCATACTCGAGCGGCACGGGTACACGGTGATCGAGGCGCGGAATGGGCGCGATGCGTTGGCGGTGGTTGCGCAGCATGTCGGCCAGATCGACCTGCTGTTGACGGATGTGGTGATGCCGGAGATGGGTGGGAAGCAACTGGCCGAGGCGTTGGTGGCACGCGACTCGGCGATCCGGGTGTTGTTCATCTCAGGGTACACTGATGGGGACATCAGTCGCCGGGGCGAGCTCGATCCGTGTACGGCGTTTTTGCAAAAGCCGTTTACGGCGAGGGGGCTTCTGGGGCGCGTGAGGGAAGTGCTGGACGGGGTGGGTGCGGCGGCGTAGCGCACTGTTCGAGTCAAACAGCACGTGTCCCCGTAGGCGCTGGCTGCCATGCGGGCACATTCAGTCCGCATGCTTTCACCGACACCTACGTGCCCATGCGATTGAGCGCGCGACGCTATCAAGACTCTATAGATGCGCGAATGCGATTAGCCTCCAGGGACAGACTTCGCGGCGCGATAGTCTGATTGTCCGTCTGGTCATGGCATGACCACCACCACTTCGTTGGTTGGCAGTGAGGCGCGCCCATCGGCGACCGCGCTCGTATCCGGAAGGTGTACGTCAGTCCGGTCCCCAAGCCCGTGATCGTGAAGCTCGTGGCGTCGGCCGGGAGGCTCGACGAGATGCCGAGAAAATTGGGTTGCCCCGCCAGATGATACTCCAATTCGAACCCGCCCGTCGGCGCGTTGTTCGTCCACGCCAGTGTCGCCGCGTTGGTCGTCGTCTCCGTCTCATGCAGGTTCGTTGACGGCTCCAGCCGCGACGTCGCCACCGAGCGACAACTCACACAGACTACTCAGCTGCTAGAGAAACACACGTGTGTCGCAACACCATCACATCCGCAGTAGGCGGAGCGCAGCGAGACGTGCCCCACGACATACTCGCGCGTGCCCGGGGCCACACCGTCGCGGTGCAACTGACCGATTGTCAGTGATCACGGTATAGCCACCACGACTTCGTTGCTCGGTAATGAACCGCGCCCGTTCGGCGTCCGCGCTCGCACGCGGAAGGTGTACGTCAGCCCCGACCCAAGACCGGTGATCGTATAGCTAGTCACGCCCGCAGAGACCACCTGGGGACCCGGCCCAAAATTGGTTTGCCCAGCCAAGTGGAAATCCACGATGAATCCGCCCGCCGGCGCGTTTTCCAACCACGCCACCGTTGCCGAGTACGACGTTGTCCCCGTTACCGCCAGGTTCGTCAATGGCTCCAGCCGCGAGGTCGCAATCGGCGGACTCGCCACCCGCACGGAACAGCCACTGGGGCCGCACGCTTCAACCTCGTAGATGAACGTGTTCGTCACATCCACAGGATAGCTGGCATCAACATAACTAGTCACGTTCCCAGCCACGCTGCCCACCGGCGAGAGCCCTCCCCCGCTCGCGGGCCGACGGTACACCGTGAACCCGGTCACGCCGTTCGCGCCGTCATGCGTCCAGCTCACGTTGACGGCCCACTGCGCCAGCAACTCTGTTACCTGCACCGCCGTCACGGGATTCACCGCGGCCGGACGCACGCTCTGGATCGACGACTGCACTTGGCCCGCGCTGTTCTGCGCACCTAGCCGGTAGTAGTACGTCGTCCCCGTGGTCAGCCCCGTCAGCGTCTCGCTCACCGTGTACGCCGCGCCAGCTCCGGCCTGCCGCACTGGCGTCGTGCTCGACCCTGCCAGGGTCGGACTCGTCCCGTACTCAACCCACGCCGTCGTCAGCAGGTTGTTCGGCGTCACCAGCCCACCGACTGTCACGCTCGTTGCGCTCACGACCTGTGCCGAGGGCACCACGGTGGGCACTGCCGGTGGACCGCCGCCGCCAATGACCGTAATGACCTCGTTGCTCGGCAGCGAGAAGCGCGACCCGATTTGTGCGTGCAGCTCGAAATAGTACGTCTGCCCGGCGCCGAGCCCGTGGATAACGAGGCTTGTCGCACCCGCCGGAGCCCCTTGTCCCGAAGTCGTATAAAGTCCACCTGGAGTGTGGAAAAACACAGCGAAACCACTCGCAATCGCGCCACTGTACGACCACGTCACCGTCGCCGAGTTCGTTGCCGCTGACGTTCCCGTGACCGCAAAGTTGCTTGGCGGCACCAGGTACGAGGTCGCAATCGGCGCACTCACCGCCCGCGTGGCACAGCCGCTCGGACTACATGCCGCGACCTCGTAAATGAACGCGTTCGGCGCGTCCACCGGATATGTCGCGTCCACGAAAGTGCGAACGTTGCCCGCCACTGTCCCCACGGGCGATAGCCCGCCCCCGCTCGCGGGCCGCCGGTACACAGTGAACCCGGTCACTCCGTTCGCGCCGTCGTGCGTCCAGCTCACGTTTACCACCAGCTGCGCCACCACCTCGCTCACTTGCACCGCCGTTGCGGGGTTCACCGCAGCCGGGAGCACGCTCTGGATCGACGACTGCACTTGGCCCGCGCTGTTCTGCGCCACCAGCCGATAGTAGTACGTCGTCCCCGTCGTCAGCCCCGTCAGCGTCTCGCTCACCGTGTACACCGCCCCGGCTCCAGCCTGCCGCACTGGCGTCGTGCTCGATCCCGCCAGCGTCGGGCTCGTCCCGTACTCAACCCACGCCGACGTCACCAAGTTGTTCGGCGTCACCTGCCCACCGATTGTCACGCTCGTCGCGCTCACAACCTGCGCTGATGGTACGACCGTGGGCGCCGCAGGCGCGCCACCGCCGCCCGGGACGACGATGACCTCGTTGCTCGGCAGAGAGGCGCGCCCGTTCGGCGTCCGCGCCCGCAGCTGGAAGTAGTACGTCTGCCCATTCCCGAGCCCCGTGATCGTGAAGCTCGTCGCACCTGCCGGAGCCGCTTGACCCGAATTCACATAGAAGCCACCCGGGGTGTGGAAGTCCACGGAGAACCCGCCCGCATTCGGGGCATTGTTCGTCCATGTCACCGTCGCCGAGCCCGTTGTCGTTCCAGTGACAGCAAGGTTGGTCGGCGGCTCCAGCCGGGAAGTCGAAACTGAGCCGCCCACCGCGGGCGCGGCGCACCCTGCAGCATTGCATGCCTCGACCTCGTAGATGAAGGCGTTGGTCGCGTCGACCGCGTAGCCGGCGTCCAAGTAGGTGCGCAGGCTCCCCGGCACCGTGCCTGCACTCACCCGGGCCCCCCCGCTCGCCGGCCGCCGATACACGGTGAAATCGGTCACTCCGTTCGCTCCGTCATGCGTCCAATTCACGTTGACGGCCAGCTGCGCCACCACTTCACTCACCAGCACTGCCGTCGCGGGGTTCGGTGCGCCCGGACGCACGCTGAGGATCGCCGACTGCACCTGGGCCGCGCTGTTCTGCGCCACCACCCGGTAGTAGTACGTCGTCCCCGTCGTCAGCCCCGATAACGTCTCGGTGAAGGTGTACGTCGACGTTCCGGCTCCCGCGTTCCGCACGGGCGTTGTGCTCGATCCCACCAGCGTCGGGCTTGTGCCGTACTCCACCCACGCCGTAGTCGCGAGGCTGTTCGGGACCACCGTCCCACCGACCGTCACACTCGTGGCGTTCACCCCTGTTGGCGCAGCCACGGTGACTGCCGGCGCAGCGGGCGGACCGAGGCCGCCGGGGACGGCAACGACCTCATTGCTCGGCAGCGAGGGACGTTGGTTCGACGCCTCTGCCCGCAGCCGGAACGTGTACGTCTGCCCGGTCACAAGCCCGGTGATGAGGTAACTCGTCGCGGCCGGCCCGGCACTCGGCGTCCCGGCGTGTTGGAACGGCTGGTTCGGGAGGTGATATTCGATGAAAAACCCGCTCGCATTCGCGGCGTTGTTCGTCCAGCTCACCGTCGCCGTGTTCGCAGTCGTTCCCGTGGCAGCGAGGTTCGTCGGCGGTTCCAGCCGCGACGTCGCGACCGAGGTGCTCACTGCGGACGCGGCGCAGCCCACGTTGTTGCACGCGTCCACCTCGTAGATGAACACGTTCGTCGTGTCGACCGGATACCCCTGATCCACGAACGAGCGGATGGTGGCCGCCACGGTGCCTGCACTGACCCGGGCACCGCCGCTCGCGGGCCGACGGTACACCGTGAAGCCGGTCACCCCGTTCGCCCCGTCGTGCGTCCAGCTCACCGTCACCGCCAGCTGCGCCGGCGCCTCGCTCACCAGCACCACCGTTGCGGGGTTCGGCACCCCCGGGCGCACGCTCAGGATCGCCGACTGTACCTGCCCCGCGCTGTTCTGCGCCACCACCCGGTAGTAGTACGTCGTCCCCGTCGTCAGCCCAAACAAGTTTTCGTTCAATCCAAACGCCGCCGTCCCGGCCCCCGCATCCAGCACCGCCGTCGTGCTCGATCCCACCAGCGTCGGGCTCGTCCCGTACTGAATCCACGCTGTCGTCGCCAAGCCGTTCGGCACCACTTGCCCGTGTAGGGCCACAGTCGTCGCGCTCTGCACCTGCGCCGCTAGTGCCGTGACGGTGGGGACCCCAGTTGGCCCCGTGCCGCCCGGGATGGCGACGACCTCATTGCTCGGGAGCGAGGGACGTTGGTTCGACGCCTCAGCCCGCAGCCGGAACGTGTACGTCTGCCCGGTCGCCAGCCCGGTGATGAGGTAATTCGTCGCGGCCGGCCCGGCACTCGGCGTTCCAGCGTGCTGGAACGGCTGGTTCGGCAGGTGATATTCGATGAAAAACCCGCTGGCGTTCGCGGCGTTGTTCGTCCAACTCACCGTAGCCGTGTTCGTCGTTGTGCCCGTGACCGCAAGGTTCGTCGGCGATTCCAGCCGCGACGTCGCAACCGAGCTGCTGACCGCGGGAGCGGCACACCCGACGGGGTTGCACGCGTCCACCTCATAGATGAACACGTTCGTCGTATCCACCGCATACGTCGCGTCCACGAATGTGCGGATGCCGGCCGCCACGGTGCCCACGCTAGCTCGGGTGCCGCCGCTTGCCGGACGCTGGTACACCGTGAACCCGGTCACGCCGTTCGCGCCGTCATGCGTCCAATTCACCGTCACCGTCAGTTGCGCCACCACCTCGCTCACTAGCACCGCCGTTGCAGGGTTCGGCACCCCCGGGCGGACACTCAGGATCGCCGACTGTACCTGCCCCGCGCTGTTCTGCGCCACCACCCGGTAGTAGTACGTCGTCCCCGTGGTCAGGCCGCTCAGCGTCTCGCTCAACCCATACGTCCCGGTCCCCGACCCCGCATCGCGCACCGGCGTCGTGCTCGATCCCGCCAGCGTCGGGCTCGTCCCATACTCCATCCACGCCGTCGTCGCCAAGCTATTCGGCACGACCGTCCCGCCCACCGCCACACTCGTCGGGCTGAGGACCTGCGCCGGGAGCGGCGTCACGGTTGGGGCGCCGGGCGGGCCGGCACCGCCCAGCGTCGTCGCACTCGCCTCATTCGTGTACGCCGAACACGCCGTCCCCTGACACGCCCGAACGCGATACGAGTACAGCGTCGCCGGCACCAAACCCGTGGCCTGGAGCGACGTCGTATTGGGCGCGTAGGAATTCAGGAAGGTCCACACCGTCGATGGGCCGACGCGGCCCTCCAGCTGGAAGGCGGCTTCCGTCGTGCTGTTGTCCTGCCAGATCAGGTTGATCTGCGTCGTCGAGACGGCCGTGGCCACGAGCGACGTGGGCGCCGTCGGTGGCGTGATCGACGGATCCGTCACCGTCACTAGCGCCTGCGCCGACACCCCCTCCGACGTCGCCGTGATCGTCGCCTGCCCCATTCGGATCGCCCGCACCACCCCCAGCCCGGTGAACGTCGCCACCCCCGAATCCGAGCTCTGGAACGTCACCACCCGGCCCGTCAGCACGGTGCCGCCCGCATCCCGCATCGTCGCAACCAGCGTCACCGTCGTGCCGACATCGAGACTCGCGCTCGGCGGGGCCAGGGTCACCGACGCAACCGGCGGACCGGCACCTCCCGATGTGGTCGCGGTGGCTTCCACCGTGTACGCCGAGCATGTCGTGCCGGTGCAGGCCCGCACGCGGTAGCCATACAGCGTCGCTGCGGTGAGGCCCGTGTGGTGAAAGGTCGTGGTATTGGCCGCGAGCGTCGCGACATTGGTCCACGTTGACGACCCGCCCACCCGACTCTCCACCTCAAACGCGGTTTCCGTCGTGCTGTTGTCCTGCCAGCTCAGGTCGATCTGCGTCGGTGCGGTCGTGCCCGCGATCAGCGCCGAAGGCGCCGCGGGGGCGGTCGGCGCGGGTTGCGTCGCCGTGGCGACGAACGTCGTCGTGATCGCGGAGACGACCGCAGTGACCTGGTTGGTGCCCGCCGCGCCCAGCGTCCACGTCGTCAGCGCATGGCCCGTCGGATCCGTCACCGACGTCGTCGGGGTCACGGACCCGCCGCCCACGGTCGGCTGCCACGTCACCGACACCCCCGCCACCGGATTCCCAAACGCATCCGCCAGCAACACCACCAGGGGCACCGGACTCCCCGCCACCGCCGTCTGCTGGTCCCCGCTCGTCTTCGTCAGCTGCGCGGGCGCCGCCGGAAGTGCCGTCGCCGTGATCGTCAGCGCGGGTACGGACGACCCGCCCGCCTGCACCACAAGCGACTGCAGGCCGGCGGCGGAGCCCAAGGTCCACTTCGTCCGCGCCACCCCGGTCGCCCCGGTCGTCGTCGAGGACGGCGACGCCGTGCCCCCGCCCGCGGCGGCGAACACCACGACCACGCCCGCCACCCCGTTCCCCGCCTGGTCCACCACTCGCACCGCGATGCTATCCGGCAGCGCGCTCCCGACGGGACTCGTGACGTTGCCGCCGGCAATCGCCTGCACCGCCGCGGCGGTGCCCCCGACGGGACCCGTGGGACCCACCCCCGCATCGTGACACGCCAAGGGCAGCAGCACCGCGGCCACCAGGACGGATTTCCAGATGGAGGGACGGCTCACGGACAACTCAGCTGCTAGAGAAACACACGCGACGCCACGTTGGGTGTCGCGTCGGCGAAGAATGCGAGAAGCGCGCCGCTTTTACACCGGTAATTGTTAGGCTGCGTGCTTCGCCAGCGACTTGTCTGGCTGCCCTGTGGCACCGGGTAGAGCTACGCGTCGCGACGAGAAGGTGCTGTCCCGAAATGCTCGGTGCACGGTGATCTCGGGTTCCGTATTGAACACATCGCACGCCCCGTTTAGATCGCCCGAGTTAACTGGCAACATGTTCGGCATTCACTGCTCGCCGGTATGCCTCCAGGCACGCGGCGGCCACGGACGCAGGATTGAATTGGGTCGCCAGCAAACGCCCGCTTGTCGCAAGACGCTCACGTGTGGCCGGCATGCATTCGCACTCGCGCATTGCGCGCGCCATGTCGGTTACGCTGCGTGGGTCGAACGTCAGTGCCGCGTCGAGTGCGAATTCGCGCGTGGTGGGTAAATCCGAGGCGACAACAGGACACCCGCAGCACATCGCCTCCATTACGGGAAGGCCGCCCCCCTCGAACAGCGACGGAAACACCAAGGCTCCGGCGGCGGAGTACAGCAGCGGCATCTCATCGTCGTTCAACCACGGAAGGATGCGCACGTGACGCTCCATCGAACGCGCCGCGACGAGTCGCGCAACATCGTCCGAGCATCCACCGCGAATGACGAGTGGCCAACCTCCCGGCGAAGCCGCGCGCAACTGCGCGAAGGCTTCGACCAACCGCAACAAATTCTTATGTGGTTGAGCGTCTGCTACGCAAAGCCAGAACGTCTCGTCGAGCTGGAATCGCTCGCGGAACGATTGGACGTCCCGCGCCTCACGCCGATGGAACGCTGGGCCTATTGCCGTCGGAACGATGCTCATCCGGTGCTTCGGGACGCCGAGCAGGTCGGACAACGAGTCGGCGGTAGACTGTGACATTGGAGCGAGCACGGTCGCCTCGCTCGCAGCGCGGCGGCGCATCCACTGCAGGTACGCTCGCTTGGTGTACGAAAAGTCCGCGGGACGAACGAACACCATCAAGTCGAACACTGAGACCACCGAAGGCTCGGATCCGAAGAACGGCAACGTCCCGAAAAAATGGTGCATGCAATCGAGCTGGTACTTCCGCGTCACCACGGGAAGCACACTGTTCTCGAACGCAATGCGCAGTGGGCGCCACCGGGCATGAATCTGTAGCTCGATCGACATAAAGTTGGACCGCTTGGGCACCAGAGCGGCGCTTGCACTGGTCACGAGCGCTACGTACTCGTTTGCGCGATCATACTCGGCAAGAGCCGACAGGAGATTGGCGATGTAATGCCATGCCCCGCCAATACCAGGCACAACGGGCAACAGGTTGAGTCCGATTTTCATGTGGTCCGAATCACGGCCGCGAACCGCCCCAAGGGCTACGGGGTAAGGAGAAGGAATGAGAAATCCGTCCGCGTGGACCGAATGCCCGTTCGCACTAATATACGAGGCGTGCCCAAAATTCTAGCTCGACGCTTCACAGTCGCGGTGTCGCCCCTGTCGACCTGAAGTGGCATCGTCCCTGCCACATGATTGAGAATGATCTCCGTATCACCTAGCGAAGCGATCCCATACTCACCTTCGGCGAGCGAACAACGCGTTGTTGCTCTGTTCAACGCTGCCGGATGAATCGGCGCCAGTTCGTCTCCGTCGGCAGTCAGGCCCTTGGGCTGCTATGGACCGGCGTGCGCCGAGGAGACGTGCCGAGCGATTGGGAGCCCTTCGACGTCAGGACCTTTGGCGCCCGTGGCGACGGGCGTTCCGATGATTCGCTTGCATTTCTCGGTGCGCTCCGCGCCGCGGGTGTTGGCGGCGGAACGGTGATCGTTCCCGCGGGACACTACGTATTGCATCAGCCACTGCGCGTCGCCTCCGGCGTCCGCATGGCAGGGTCGGGCTCCACATCGATACTCGACTGGCAGTCTGACACTCGCTACGCCGTCGTGCTCAGCGGCATCACAGATGCCGGTCTCTCATCGCTCACGATTCGCGGTTCGTTGTCATGGGGTGTGCTGGTCGAACACGCGAAGCGCGTGCTTGTTGAGCGCTGCGATGTCTCAGGAGCCACCATCCTGAATGCAGGATATTCCGGGGGCGTTATCATCGCCGCGTCCTCGTCCGTCCGAGTTGCGAACGGCGTCTTCGCGGGCAACGGCGCCCCTGATTCGTTCAAGGGATCCGACATTCAGTGCAATGGCTTCGGAACTGGACTCTGTTCAGGCATCGAAATAATCGAAAACACGTGTTCGTCGCGCAACGTGGCGTTCAACATCTGCTGTTTCGATTCGGATCACGTTCGCGTCGAACGGAATCGCGTGTCCGGGGCACGCACGGGACCTGGCAACAACACAGGCTACGGCATCGTGCTTTACGGCACTGCGGCCAATCCACAGTCCAACCACGACAACGTGGTGCTCGGCAACGACGTTCGAGATACCGAAGGCACTGGTATCTATCTGGTACGAGGAATTCAGTCATTGGTTGAGGCCAATACGCTTCGTCGTGTTGCATTGAAGCAGTTGGACGGAACCCTGCCTGTTGGCGGCATCGTGGTCAACGATCCAACGGTCGTGTCGATCGTCGGAAATACGATAGACGACACGCCCAAGGCGGGCATCGCCGTTTCTGTCGACGTGCCGATGATCGCGTCAGTTCGCGTGGAAAAGAACAAGATCTCCCGGGCAGATCGCGCGGGAATTCATTTGCGCGGCGGAGTGTCGAAGATTGAGATCCGCGAGAATGAGCTTCGAGATACGCGCGGGGGCATCGTCGCCGATTCACCGCTGGGGCAGAGCGATGTCATCATTGCCGACAACGATCTTCGGCTGACACGAGGTGCGACGGCCGGCATCACGCTCTCGGCGGCCAAACGCTCACGCATCGAGCGAAATGCCATCGACGAAAGCGGTTCATTCGGCATCGACGCGGGCGATCCTGACGGTGATCTCGCTCTCGTGGACAATCACGTGACGAAGCAAGGAGCGAGGGCGACTGGCCCCGTCGAGGCGGTGCGGGTGCGACGGCCCTAGCAGCCTGACGCGCGCTCGATGGCCGCGGTTGGAGCGCACGGCTAGATTCCGCTTCCCCATGACGATACTCGACTTCGATAGCGACCAGTGATCGAATGGACCACGCGGTTCGCGGTATTTCCATCGGCCGAGATCGAAGAGGCTACGAATCAGCGAAGCGCTGCCTGGACGTCTTCGTTGCCTTGAGCGCATTGATCGTATTCGGCATTCCGATGCTGGTGATTGCCGTACTCGTCCGGCTTACGTCGGATGGTCCGAGCTTCTACCGCGCAGAGCGTCTCGGCCGGCATGGTTCGGTATTCTATCAGCTCAAGTTCCGGTCGATGATCGCGAATGCGCCCGATCAGAGAAATCCGGATGGGTCTACCCTCAGCGTTGCCGACGATCCACGTGTGACGCCACTTGGCCGGTTTCTTCGCAGGACGAGCCTTGATGAGCTACCGCAATTCATCAATGTGTTGACGGGTGACATGAGCCTCGTTGGACCACGGCCGGATCCGGTCAACGTCACGGAACTCTATCGTCCGCAGGACTTCAACCGACAGAGCGTCGTGCAGGGGATTACCGGCTGGGCCATCGTGCACGGACGAAATGAGATCCCTTGGGAGAAACGACGGGACCTTGACCTCGAGTACGTCGAGATTCGTTCGTTCTGGTTGGATTTGAAGATTCTCGCGATGACGGTCGGCATGGTTCTCAAGCGTCGCGGCATTCACTCGGAGACGCTCGGGGAAAGCACGTGAGAGTGCTGCTCGTGGGCGCCGGAGGGTTTCTCGGCCGCCATGTCCTGACCGAGCTTCTGACCCAGAATCATGACGTGATTGCCGCGGACATCAAGCCGCGCGAAAATCACTCTCAGTTGTCATGGATCGTTGGTGATATGATCGGCCTCGACTGGAAGCGTGAGGTCGGGACAGTCGACGCAGTCATTTGCGTGGCTGCCTCGCTGGCGATGACTGATACGATGGGCGACTGGGCGTCGGCAGTCGCCTCGAACGTCATCGGCCTTCAACGGCTGGTAGAGTGGAGTGTCGGAAGCGGCGTGCGTCACTTCGTGCTGACTTCGTCAGCCGGGTTATATCGACGACCGGCAGCCACATTACCGATTACAGAAACGCATGAAATCAGGCCGGAGCGTGCGTACTGGACAACCAAACTTCTCGGCGAGCAGTTGGTGCTGTCGTCGTCCGTGAGGTCGGCCCTCAGCCCTTGGGCCCTTCGGCTTTCTTCGCCGTATGGCGCGGGCCAGAATCCGCGAACTGTCTTACCGCTCTTTCTTGAGCGTGCGAGGCGAGGCG
>JBDTMO010000026.1:0-17729 GCA_039934235.1 bacterium
TATGTTCGCGCAGTTCGCCGCATCTCGCGCGCCGACCGAATCGTACGAGGTACTACTCGGGCGCCTGGAATCGTCGCTCGATTCCAACGTCATCGCGTATGCGCTCGACGACCTCACCGTGCACGCCGAGAACGCAGCGCGCGACAACAAGACCGTGATCGTCAGTGAGATCATGTTCCGCATTGGCCGCCGCGAAACGGACATCGAACACTTCGAGTCGAAGCGCGCGTTCGCCCTGGTGCTCCGGCGCCTTGCCAAGCCCGAGCACCTGCGCATGGTGACGAGGCGGCTGCCACACGACGCCGAGCGACGCGATGAGCACGTGGCAGTGCTTGTTCGCGCGGGGAAGGAGGGTGCGGCCGCCCTCATCGAGCAGATTGCGGCGGTGGCGCACCAGCGCGACCGCCGCATCTACTTCGACGCACTGCTCCAACTGCCGAATGGCGTGCCGGCATTGGTTCACATGCTCGGCGACGACCGATGGTCCGTCGTCCGTCACGCCGCCGAGTTGCTCGGCGAACTCCAGGCCGCGGGGGCGGAGCAGGCGCTCATGGCGCTGCTCCGCCACGAAGAGGAGCGCGTCCGCCGCTCTGCAACCGGTGCCCTGATGCGCCTCGGGACGCCCCGTGCGCTGCAGGCAATTCAGCAGGCGCTCCAGGATGCCGCGCCTCAGACCCGCATGCAGGCCGCTGCCGCGCTCGTCTCACGAAAAGATGTACGAACCTCGGCGCCGCAGCTCTTGCGCGCACTCGACATCGAAAAGGACGACGACGTGCGCGAGGCGTTCCTCGCGGCGCTCGGCAAGTTGGCCACGCCTGAGGCGGTGCAGCGGTTGATCAACGCGTCGGAGGCGAAGCGCGGAATCTTTCAGAAACGCGCGACGAGTTTCCGGGTGGCCGCCGTGAACGCCCTCGCCGAGTCACGGGCGGAAGCAGCGCTGGTCGCGCTTCGTGAGCTGCAAACGGACAAGGACGAAGACGTGCGCGCTGCCGTGGTTCTCGCGCTGGGGCGCATTGCGCGGGCTGCACAATAGGAAAGGCACCCTGGCGACCATGTGTCGCCAGGATGCCTAAGTTCGTGCTGGGTAGCGCCGCGCGCCCCTTCCGAACGGCTCACCAAATGGCAAACACGATGCCTTTGCGATAACGGCGCGTGCCAATGGTGCAAATCATTGCATCACAACATCATATCTTCGCAGCAAGGCCGAGGCACGGTGGCACGCGTGGCGCTGTTTTGTTGCATTATCACCACATTTGTTTGTGATGTACAACACTAGCGGGCGCCGCCTACCGTGCCGTGAAATCCGTCTCGGTGGTAACGGTGCGGCAGAACTCGGCAATGAGCGTCGCGGCGTTGTCTACGTCTACCAACGCCACCATCTCGTTTGGCGAGTGCATGTAGCGGTTCGGGATCGACACGAGGCCGGTGGCCACGCCTTCGCGCGCGATGTGGATGGCGTCGGCATTGGTAGATGTGTCGCGGCCGACGGCGTGTACCGCGTAGGCGATTTCGTGCGCCTTGGCCGTATCGCGCAGAATTCGATGCACCACGGGTGAAATCAACGCGCCACGGCTGATGATCGGGCCGCCGCCCATTTTGTGTTCGCCGATCTCCTTCTTCTCGATGTTCGGATGGTCGGTGGCGAAGGTGACGTCGACAACGATGGCAACCTGCGGGTTGATGCAGTGTGCGCACACCAATGCGCCACCGCCATGCCATGCGATCTCTTCCTGTGTGGTCGCGGCGGCGACGACGCGTGCAGCACCCGGATTTGCCGCGTAGCGCCGGAGCGCCTCGAGCACGATGAACGCACCGATCCGATCGTCGATGGAGCGCGAGACGATGCGGTCGTTGGGAAAATCCATCGTTTTGGAATCGATCACTCCGGGGTCGCCCACGCTCAGGCGTGCCTCTGCCTCGTCGCGCTTCGCGGCGCCGATGTCCACCCAGAGCTCCGAGAACTTGCTGGCGTGCTCGCGGTCTTCCGTCTTAATCAGGTGGATGGGCTTCTTGCCAACGACGCCAAGTACGTCGCCATCGTTGCCGAGGAAGCGGATGCGTTGGCCGACGAGTACCTGCGGGTCCCAGCCACCGATGGGCGCGATGTAGATGTAGCCGTCGTCGTCGATGTACTGAACGATGACGCCGATCTCGTCGATATGACCGTCCAGCATGATGGTGGGATGTCCGCCGGGATTCACCTCGGCCATGCTGTTGCCGGCCACGTCGACCGTTACAGTCGCGAACGCTTCCGCTTCGGTGCGCCAGACGCGCGCGGCGGCGGTCTCAAATCCCGACGGCGCCGGTGCGTCGAGGAGACGCTTCAAGAAGCTGAGCGAAGACGGGCTGATCATCGAGGAAGGCGGGCTGGGGTTGCATCGAATGCTAGCCCGCGCCCTCCCATCGTGGAAGTGCAAACGACTGCCTGACGGCGCATTATCCCTCTTGACGGCGATGAGATCTTAGTTTTCCGGGTGGCTCCCTATTCGTTCACTCAAAGTCATCTGCAATGCAAATTCTTTTCCTCATTGTCGGGCTCGCGGCAGGCCTGTTGTCCGGCATCTTCGGCATCGGTGGCGGGATAATCATTGTGCCCGCGCTTCTACTCTTCGCCCGTATGGATCCGACGACGGCCACCGGCACGTCGCTCGCCGCACTCTTGCTCCCAGTTGGCACGCTGGGCGCGTGGCAGTATTACAAAGCCGGTCACGTGGACGTCACCGCCGGCTTGCTCATCGCGCTCGGAATGTTTGGCGGTGCTTATTTCGGTGCCCGTGTTGGGCTGTCGCTCAACCCAACAACAGCCAAGCGGGCATTTGCCGTGTTTCTGGTCATGGTGTCGGCGCGGATCTGGTTCACCGCCTGAACCACGGGTAGCGCGATGAAGCTCTCGTCCGCCGAAGGTCGCTGGGTCGTCGCGGGCGCCGTGCTCGGATCGGGCGCGGTGTTCCTCGAGGGCTCCGTCGTCAGCGTCGCGCTGCCGTCCATCGCGCGCGACCTGCACCTCGGCATCGCCGGCCTTCAGTGGGTGATGAATGCATATCTCCTGACACTGAGCGCACTCATGCTACTCGGTGGCGCTCTTGGCGATCGGCTGCATCGCGCGCGCGTGTTCTCCATTGGCGCGTTCGGCTTCGCGGCGGCGTCGGTTGCGTGTGCCCTTGCGCCAAGCGCGCTTGCGCTCGTTGCGTGCCGGTTGTTGCAGGGTGTGGCCGGCGCGCTGCTCGTACCGAACAGTCTCGCCATGCTCGAGCAGGGATTCGAGGGTGAGGATCGCGGTGCGGCAATCGGGCAGTGGGCGGCGTGGTCGGGCATCTCGACCGCGATCGGCCCGCTCGCCGGTGGCTGGCTCGTCGAAAGTTTATCGTGGCGATGGGTATTCGCGGCGGTGGCGCCCTTCGGCATCGCCGCCGCGATCATCGCCAATCGGTACGTACACGAACTCAGTGGCGAGAAAGAGAACGCGCCGCTCGACATCATGGGCGCGGTATTCATCACACTGTCGCTCGCCGGACTGATTGGCGGCCTTACGGCTGGACCGGAACTCGGCTTTCGCCATCCTATCGTTCTTACGTGCCTCGCCGGCGGCATTGTGCTCCTGGTCGCTTTCCTCGTGACCGAGCGCAAAAGCGCAGCGCCGCTACTGCCGCTCGACGTCTTTCGAAGTCGGCAATTCACAGGTGCGAATGTAACGACGCTGTTCGTTTACGCGGCGCTGACAGCACTGTTTCTTCTGCTCATGCTGCAGCTCCAGAATGTGATGGGCTACGGTGCCCTGAAGGCGGGAGCATCGCTGTTACCGATCAACGCGTTCATGCTGATCGTGTCCCCGCTGGCGGGTCGTCTGGCCGAACGCATTGGCGCGCGACTCCCCATGGTATTCGGTGCCGCGATTGCCGCGGTGGGCATGGTACTCTTCGTGCGAGCGCGTCCAGGGGCGAGCTACGTCGCGAGCGTTCTGCCCGCTGTCTGCGTGTTTGGAATTGGACTATCGGTTTTCGTGGCGCCGCTCACAGCCGCAGTGCTCGCGGCGGTGCCACCAGATCGCGTGGGCGTTGCGTCGGCGGTGAACAATGCGGTGTCGCGACTTGCTGGCCTCCTCGCGACAGCAATTGTTCCGTACGCCGCAGGAATTTCCGGAGCGTCGGCGCTGGCCGCGAATACGTTGAGTCGCGGATTCGTGCGCGGGATGTGGATCAGCGCGGGGCTGTGCATTGCCGGCGCGCTCACGTCATGGCTGACCATCAGCGGTACGCTCCGCGACAGAGGAGCCGTAGCCGAGGATCCGCGTCGATCCGCCACATCCGCGTAAATCCGCGTTTAGTGTGTTCCACCGCTTCACCCACAAAACTGCGACGACGGCGTCGACGACCTCTAACGCGGATTGCGCGGATTTGGCGGATGCCCGCGGATTGCTCCTGGTAGGCACAGATCCAGGGTGCGCCCCGGACGGAGGGCACACTGAGTCAATCGAATCGCTCGCGGTCGCGCCGCGGCAGTCACACTCTCGAGAAGAACGGAGATCGTTGCGCTGACCAGTTGAAACTCTGCTGGTCCTTCGCTGTGCTCAGGACGACAGAATGCGCGCGTAGCGCGTTGGCGGCGCATCGAACAATGATGGGGCGAAAATCGACGCCATTACTTCGATGGCGTCGGCAAGTCGCGGCCCTGCGCGCGAAGTCAGCGCATTGCCATCGATCGCCCACGACGGCATCCCTCTCGCCCACGCCCATTCGTCCTGACCGAGCAATGCCCGGGCTTCGCGTTCCGAGCGCTCGACGTCGAATCCGCAGGGTGCGAAGATGAGGACGTCGGGGTTCGCGTCGCGCACGCGATCGATCGCGACGCGCACCGAGTGATCGCCCGCACTCGCGAGCACATCGACGCCACCCGCTCGACGCACGAGTTCTGGCGTCCAATGTCCCGCCGCGAACAACGGGTCGAGCCATTCAATGACGGCGACGCGCGGGCGAGGCGCGCGCGCGGCCTTGAGTGTTTCATGCACGCGCCGAATTCTCTCATCCAGCGACGCAAGCAACTCGTCTGCCTGTGTCGAGCGGCCAATCACCGCGCCCACATTCCGGATATCGTCCCACACTCCATCGAGCGTCGTAGCGACGAGCGGGACGATCATGGGCGCGGGCGACAGCAGGTGTGCGATGTCCCGCACGTCGCCCTCACTCACGGCGCAGACGTCGCACAGTGTCTGGGTAAGAATCACCGTAGGTGCCAGACGTACGACGTCCCCTGCATCGAGCATGAATACGGGGCGCCCCGACTCGAACAATGCACGCACCGCAGCATCGATGTCGGCGGACGTTGCGTCGCGATCGACCGTGCTCGCAGTTACGCGCGGAAGCTGGACGACCTGAGATGGGTAGTCGCACTCATGCGAGATCGCGACGAGCAGATCCGCTGCGCCGAGTGCGGCAACGATCTCCGTGGCGGCGGGGAGCAGTGAGATGACGCGCGCGGGAATCGGCAATGCGATGAAGACTTTTGTTGTTGAGGCGGGATGACGGCGGCTTGAATCGCTGGAAAGGCGTCGGAAGAGCGATGAAAGAGCAGATCCTTCGACTCGCTACGCTCGCTCAGGATGACAAAAAAGGCTGGCTACGCTCGCTCAGGATGACAAAAGGCTGGCTACACTCGCTCAGGATGACATCGCTCCGGAAGCGCTACTCGGCCTTACGCACCGGGAAGACCACAAACGTGACCACCAACACCACGAGGCCGGCGAGGTACCACCGCGCGTCTTCCGTGAAGCCGTAGTAGATGATCCCGAACCAGGCGAGCATCTGGCCAAAGAGCCAAGCGATGAGGCTGTCCGGAATGCCCATCGCCTCGCGACGCTTCCGCGCCGTTGCGCTGCGCCAGAAGCGTATGTCGAGCAGCTGCACCAACGCGTACAGCCACGTCATGATCCCGACAATCCGCAACTTGCGCACGAACACGCCGGGATTGGGCGCTGCGGCACCAAACGAGTGCCAGATCCACACGGTGAGGCCAAAGAACAGCGTGAGTCCGAGGAGGACGCCGCGCACCTGCGTCTGTCGCTCAGGCGTCAGCCATCCGTATCGCACGGACGAGCCAGACGCACCAGACTCTACATCAGCCGCCCGTGGATCGAAAAACATGCCCACCTCGCCACAGTCCTTGCCAGCGCGTACGAATCAGGGCACCGCCGCCCGTTCGTATACCGGCTTGCCCCCAATATACGTCGCGACAACCGCAGTGCCGAGAATGTCCCGCTCCGCCACTGTCATGATGTCGCGGTCGAGAATGACGAAATCCGCGAGCTTGCCCGGCGTCAGCGAACCCATCGTCGCCTCCTGAAAGCCGGCGAACGCAGCCCAGATGGTCATGCTCCTCAATGCCTCGTCGCGCGTCATTTTCTGCTCCGGCATCCATCCGCCCGCCGGCCAGTTCTCGGCGTCCTGACGCGCAACGGCGCTGTGAAAGCTCAGCAGCGGATTCACCGCCTCGACTGGAAAGTCGCTGCCATTCGGGACGATGATGCCGGTGTTGAGCAGCGAACGCCACGCATAGGCGCCTGCCAACCGGCCGACGCCAAGGCGAGTGCCGGCCCAGTACATGTCGCTCGTCTGATGCACCGCTTGCATGGACGGAATCACACCGAGCTCGGCAAACCGCGGAATGTCGTCATGATTGATGATCTGCGCATGCTCGACACGAAAGCGGTGATCGGCGGTCGGGACCTTGGCAAGTGCGGCCGCATACGCGTCGAGCACGAGGCGATTACCGCGATCCCCAATGGCGTGCGTCGCGACCTGGAAACCGGCACGCAGCGCGCGCGTCGCAACGTCCTGAATGTGTGCCGGCGCCGAGAGCAGCAGGCCGTTGTTCTTGGGGTCGTCGCTGTAGGGCTCGAGCAATGCAGCGCCGCGCGAGCCAAGCGCGCCGTCTGCGTACAGCTTGATGGTGCGAATCCAGAGATGATTGTCATAGAGACCGCTTTGCGGTCCGCGAGCGAGGTAGTGCGCGACAGCCGCGGAGTCGTCTCCGATCATCACGTTGAGGCGGAAGGGTATTTCGCCCGCTTTCGCCATTTCTTCCATGAGGTCGATGGTGGCGCGCGACTCGCCGGCGTCATGCACACCCACGAGACCCCAGCGGTGTGACTCCGCGATCGCTGACCGAATTTCAGCGCGCGTCTGTTCGCGTGTCTCATCCGGAATGGCATGTTCCACGAGCTCCTTCGCGTTGTCGACGAAGACGCCCGTGGGATCGCCGGACGCGGTGCGCTCGATGCGCCCGCCGCTGGGATCCTTCGTTGCGGCGCCGACGCTCGCCGCGCGCATCGCGGCCGCATTCGCGAGTCCCGCGTGACCATCCACGCGCGTGAGGTACACGGGATTGTTCGGCAATGCGCGCGTCAACGCGTCGTGTGTGGGGAACCGCGTGTCGCCCCACTGATTCTGGTCCCAGCCGCGACCGACAATCCATTGTCCCGCCGGAACGCCCTTCGCCCTGGCTACGACGCGCGCGATCACCTCGTCGTACGACTTGGCGCCATACAGGGCGACGCTGCGGAGCGATTGGCCAAGGCCGAGCAGGTGCGCGTGGGCGTCGACCATTCCTGGGATGATGGTGCGTCCGCCAGCGTCGACGACGCGTGTGGCCGACCCCTTGAGTGCCATCGCTTCGCGCAGGGAGCCAGTGAAGGCAATCCTGCCATCGCGCACGGCCATCGCGGCAACGACTGGGCGCGAGTCGTCGACCGTATAGATGCGTGCGTTCGTGACGATGAGGTCGGCGGGGCGTGCCTGCGCGTGGAGCGAAGCGCTGGCAACCAAGGCGAGAAACAGGGGACGCAGCATTGCTCGGCGGTGCGGGGAAAATGTGCTCGACGCTTTGTCGCATCGATTTACCAAGGTACCGCATACCGTGTTTGCGTCCAACTCGACTACAGGCGAATGCGCAGTACAGCGCTGCGCGACGAGCTGAACACTTGCTAAGTTGTTTTGCCGCAGTCATTTGCTGTATCTCCTGGCAGCTTATCGGTTTCTTGGACGATATAAGTCTGGATTTCAGACTTGCAATGTCCGGAATCCAGACTTATGGTTCACCATGAGTTATGATTACCTCGCTCGCGCCGCCGACGATACGCTCGCGGGCATGCTTGCCAACTTCCCCGTGGTAGTTGTCACTGGCGCTCGTCAAGTGGGAAAGAGCAGCCTCGTGCAAGCGCACCCGGCACTCGCGTCATACCTCCGCGTAACCCTCGACGACGCCGCTACACGAGCCGAAGCCGAAGCGGATCCAGATCGCTTCGTATCGCGCGCGCCATTGATGATCATCGACGAAGTACAGCGCGTTCCCGATCTCCTCCTCGCGATCAAGGCGGCGGTTGATCGAGAAGGCCAGCGCGTTACCGGCCACTTCGTCCTCACCGGCTCGGCAAACCTGCTCATGATGCAGGAGGTAGCCGATTCACTGGCCGGCCGAGCGGTTTATCTGGAACTCGGTCCGCTAACGGAGAGTGAGCTGCGTGCAGAAGCAGGCACTGGACGATGGTCCAGCCTCTTTGCGACGAATCCATCGGATTGGCGTGCACTGATGCAAGACAACGGCGCGGTGCGTTCGGACTGGCGCGACGCGGTAATGCGCGGCGGCATGCCAGTTCCCGCCATTCGCCTCGACGACGTGGCGCGGGCGCAATGGTTTGCCAGCTATATCACCACGTACGTCGAGCGCGACCTGCGCGACCTGAGCGCCGTGGACCTGCTCGGCGATTTTCAGCAGATGATGAAGGCCGTTGCCCTGCGTATCGGCAACCCCGTCAACCAGACGGAGATTGCGCGAGACTTGGGCGTCGTGCAACGGAACATCAGTCGTTGGATATCGCTGTTGGAAACATCGTGGCTCGTGACGCGGCTTCCGGCGTACGCCGTGAACCGCACGTCGAGGCTGATGAAGCGGCCAAAGTTGTATTGGGCAGACGCCTCGTTGGCCATGCACGTTGCTGGCGAAACCGTACCCAGGGGAGCGCACCTGGAAAACCTCATACTCTCCGACCTGTGTGCATGGCGTGCGCTGCACGCGCCGCGCCCGGCCTTGTTCTACTGGCGCACGACGGACAATGCGGAAGTCGACGTGGTCGTCGAGCACCAGAACAGGCTACTGGCTGTGGAGGTCAAGGCGACTGGGCGTCCCTCGCCGAATGATTGGCGACACCTCGCGCGGTTTGTCGAGGAGTATTCCGATACGTGTCATGGTGCGCTTCTGCTCTCTGATGGCGATGAGACGTATGAAGTCGCGGACCGTGTCTTTGTTGTGCCGTGGTGGCGTGTGCTCTGAAACCCGGACGACAAGCGCGCTTTTCCAGCCCTTTAGCGACTTCAGGTGTCCAAAGAGCCGCAACGGCAGGTGCAGGGCTTCGTAGCACTCAGGACGACAAATACTTCGCTCATTTTGCCCACCGAACACCGCATGCACCGACCGCTCATTTCACGACACCTTCGGGCGCTCATCGCGGCCGTGTTCTGCATGGCAGTTGCACCGGGCGTGCTCGTCGCCCAGACGGATGTGATCCGCGGCAAAGTCACGAACTATGAAGGCCTGCCGCTCGCGAATGTTCGTGTCACCGCGACCTCCATTCCCGGCAACGTCACGCGAGAGGCGCGCACGAGTGACAATGGAAGTTTCCAGATCTCGTTTCCCGGTGGGGCGGGCGATTACATCATGGGCTATGCGCGAATTGGCTACCTCTTTCGCCAGTTCGAGGTCAAGCGTCTCGCGGACGAAGACGTGCTCATCGCCGACGCTCGCCTCAACGTGATTCAGCTGGATACGATCGTCACGACGTCCACCGTGCAGCAACGCGTGAATCGCAACCAGCAAACTCCCGACGTCGGCGGTACTGAACGACAAGTGAGCAACGCCAACCTCCCGCCCGAAACACTGGGAGACATCGCGGCGATGGCTGCATCGCTTCCCGGTGTGCTCCTCGTGCCCGGTCTCGATGGCGCGGCGGATGGCTTCTCCGTGCTCGGACTTGGCTCCGACCAGAATACCGTGACGCTCAATGGTGTGCAGTTTGGCGCGAATGGATTGCCGCGTGACGCATCGATTTCGACATCACTCTCCACGTCGCCATACGATGTGTCTCGCGGCGGATTCAGTGGAGCGAACCTCAACATTCGCTCCGGCGGCGGCTCCAACTTTCGCACACGTGGCACGTCGGTGGTGCTGAACGCCCCGCAGCTCATGTGGAGCGATCGCGCCGCGCAGGCACTCGGTACGGAATACACGAATGTGTCGTGGGGAGGCGTTGCGTCGGGCCCCATCGTGCCCAACAAGTCGTTTTACAACGTATCGTACCAACTCGGCCGCAATTCACGCGACAATCAGAGTCTGCTCACGACGAACGCGCTTGGACTTGAAGCGTCTGGCGTCGCCATGGATTCCGTGTCGCGCTTCATCGGCATCCTGCAACAGCGCGGAGTCCCGACGCTGGGCGGGCCGCCGCATGCGAGCCGCGTGAGCGATAACGGATCGGCGTTCGGCAGCTTCGACTACAACCCGCCATCGTCGTCACAGGGGCACGCGTTCAATCTTACGTTCAATGGCAATTGGGCACGACAGAGTCCTGTTGGGGGCGGAGCCACGCAGCTCGCGTCGGCAAGTGGGGACCGATTCAACTGGGGCGGCGGAGTGCAGGGACGCCACAGCGGGTACATCAAGTTGTTCCTCAGTGAAACGCAGTTTGGGGTGAACGTATCGCGCGACCACGGCGCGGCGTACCTCGACCTTCCGGCGGGACGCGTTCGGGTCAACTCGATTTTCGACGACGGTGGAAGTGGAGTGCAAACGCTGGCCTTCGGTGGCAATCAGGGGCTCAGCTCCACGAACCAATCGGTCGGCAGCACGCTGCAGAACACGCTCTCGTGGTTCGATGACGGCAACAAGCACCGGATCAAGCTGAACACGGAACTTCGGTACAACGGAAGCACACAAGACCAGTCGTCCAACCTGCTCGGCAGCTACTTCTATAATTCGCTCGCCGATCTCGACGCAGGAATTCCGGCGTCGTTCACGCGCACACTCGCAGCGCGCCAGCGTTCCACGGGACAGTTTGGCGGTTCCATATCCATCGGCGATTCCTACCGCCGCACGCAGGACCTGCAGATTCAGTATGGCCTGCGCATCGACGGGAGCCACTACACGACGACACCGGCGTTCAATCAGGCCATCGAGGCGACGTTCGACCGTCGCAACGACCATGTGCCGACTCCACTCACGGTAAGTCCGCGCATCGGATTTTCGTGGACGACCGGCGAATCAAATGAGATTGCGTCGTTTTTTGGTGAAGCGCGGAAGCCGCGTGCCGTCATTCGCGGCGGCGTTGGTGTGTTCACGAACGCCAGCTCGGCAGGCATGATCGGGTCGGCGCTCGACAACACCGGCCTTCCCAGCGGGACGCAGCAAATCGTCTGCATTGGGCCCGCCGTTCCGTTGCCAGACTGGACGCTCTACACGACCGATGCGTCTGGTGTACCTGGCCAATGCGCCGATGGCACGGGAGGCTCGGTCTTCGCCAATGCGTCGCCAAGCGTCACGCTGTTTGCGCCGGGCTTCATGACGCCCAGGGCAGTACGGTCGAACCTGTCGTGGAATGGCGCCGTGATGGATGCGCGGTATTCGTTGAACGTCGAAGGGACGTACTCGCTGAACCTCAACCAGCAGCGCAACGTCGACTTGAACTTCGCGCCAACGACGCGCTTTACGCTCGACGACGGTCGCCCGGTATTCGTGGCGCCGACAAGTATCGTGCAAGAGACCGGAAGCATTGCGTCGCGCGACGCGCGCGTGTCGCAGTCGTTCAACCGCGTGACGGAAGTCCGGTCCGACCTGCAGTCGCGCACCGCCCAGTTGAGTGTGCGGCTCTCGCCCATCACGCGTACGCAGACGGCGTTCTCCTGGAGTGCCGCATATACGTACTCGCACATCAACGAGCAGTTCTCGGGCTTCAGCAGCACGGCGGGCAATCCGTTGTCGGTGGAGTGGGCACAGTCGGGACAGGGGCCGCATCAACTGACGTACAACCTGCGCTACACCTTCTTCGATGCGGTGTACGTCAATTGGAATGGGTCATTCCGTTCTGGCAGCAGCTTTACGCCAATCATCGCCGGCGACGTAAATGGCGACGGGTATTCGAATGACCGCGCGTTCGTCTACAATCCTGCGGCGAATATCGATTCCGCGCTTACAGCAGGAATGCGCGAGTTGCTGGTCAACGGGAGCGAGGCCGCGCGCACGTGCCTCAGCGCCCAACTCGGGCGCATTGCGCAGCGAAATAGCTGCCGCGGTCCGTGGAGCTCGACGGCCTCGCTTCAAGTCACGCTCGACCGGGCGAAGTTTCATATGCCGCAAAGGGCAAGCATCTCGTTCTCGCTCTCGAATCCCGTTGGCGCTGCCGACCTGCTCATCAACGGTGCCGGCAACATCAAGGGCTGGGGCCTGAACGTGTCGCCGGATCAATCGCTGCTCTATGTACGCGGCTTCGACCCGCAGACCAATCGCTATCGCTACGAGGTGAACCAGCGGTTTGGTGCGACTCGCCCGCAGCTCATGGCGTTCCGCACGCCGGTGGTACTTACGGCGTCCATGCGTTTCGACCTGGGTCCCATGCGCGAGCGCCAGCAGCTGATGCAGCAAATCGGCGCTGGCCGCACGCAGCCAGGATCGCGCATGCCGGAGCAGCAATTCCGCAATGCGAGCACGAACGGCTTGTCGAATCCAATGGCGACGATACTTCGCTCGCAGGATTCCCTGCGGCTCACCGCGTGGCAAGCCGACAGCATCGCGTCGATGAACCGGCGCTATCAGTACCGCACCGACTCACTCTGGACGCCAGTCGCGCGTTACTTCGCCAAGCTTCCAGTCGAGTATGACGAGAGTGAGGCGTTCGACCACTACCTTCGCGCGCGCCGAGCGCAGATGGACATGCTCATCGTCATGGGGCCGACTATCCGCGCGCTGCTGACACCAGAGCAAAAGCGCAAGCTGCCGCCGTCGGTGCTGACGTGGACCGATCCGCGTTACCTGAATTCAATCCGCAACGGAAATGGATTGTATGTAAACGGGCCGGGCGGTGGTGGTGGTGGAAACCAGGGGTTCGACCGATGAGCGTGCGGGGGATGGTGCTGCTGCTTGTACTCGCGCCCAGTGTGATGAGCGCGCAGCGAGACAGCGCGCAGCGTGCTGCGACGTCGCCGCCGACGTTGAGTGTGGGGCCGGCCATTCATCGCATCTCGACCGCGTCCGCAGTGTCCACGGAGCAGCTCGGGTCAATCTCGAGCGTGCGCCAGCTTCCTGATGGCCGAGTGCTGCTCAACGACGGCGCGCGGCGCAGGCTCCTCCTGCTCGACACCACTCTCAAGTTGGTGAACGTCGTCCTCGACTCGCTCAGCGAGTCGGAGAACTACTACGGCACGCGCGTGGGTGGGTTGGTTCCGTTCAGGGCGGACACGACGCTCTTCATCGATCCGGCGGCATTCGCGATGATCGTCATCGACCCCAACGGCAAGATGACGCGCGTACGGTCGGTGCCCCGAGTGCGTGACGCGGGAACGCTGTCCAGCACCGGAAACGGAATTCCGGGCGTGGATGCAAAAGGACGCATCATCTACCGGATGTACGCGGAGGCGGCTCCACCGAAAGTCGCACCACCGCCCGGCATGCCGTGGTTCCCACAAGAGCCCGACTCGGCCTTCATCGTCGGCATCGATCTCGACAGCCGTAAGCTCGATACGCTTGGCGCGATACGGATTCCAAAGAGTGAGAACAGTATTCGCATCTCACCAACGGGAGGGTTCAACTTTACGCAAGTGACGAATCCGTTGCCGAGTACGGATGAATGGGCCACGTTGCCGGATGGCGTGATTGCGTTCGTTCGCGGGCGCGACTATCGCATCGATTACCTGGATGGCGATGGAAAAATCACGTCGTCCGCCAAGCTGCCATATCCGTGGCAGCGACTGACCGAGGAGAACAAGCAGGCGATCGTCGATTCGGTGCGGCAGGTGCAAACCCGCCAGGCGATGAACGGGTACATCTCGTCGTTGATTCGTTGGGTGAATCAGTACGGAAACGAGTATCCGAAAGATCTTGTCGTGCCGAAAGATTTTACGGTTTCACAGGGCTTGCAGAAGTCATGGAAGCTTCCGCCCGGAGCGTCGTTTCCCGCGAGGTACATCTACGCCTGTGCGCCGGGTGAGGAGCCCACGATGCTGCCTTCTCCTGATGCGGCGACGACGCCCTCCGCTCCAGTGCCGGCAGGTCCGCCTGGCCCGCCGGGTGCCTTGACGGGCACTCCCTCGTGCATACCGGGGCCGATCAGTGTTCCAGGTGGCAACTCGCCTCCAATGCCGCAACTGCGGACGGACGGCGTGATGGCGCCGGCGGACTTACCGGACTATCGGCCTCCGTTCCCAACAAACGGTGTGCGCGCGGACGGCGACGGAGGGCTCTGGGTACGCATCAACACCCCAAATCCGATTCAGGGTGGGACGGTGTATGACGTCATCAACCGCAAAGGCGAGTTGGTCGACAGGATTCAGCTTCCGCAGGGCTATTCACTCGCGGGATTCGGCGCAGGGAAGATCGTCTACCTCACCATGCGCGACGCGAGCGGCGTGCATCTGGCGCGTGTGCGATTGCGCTGATGTCAAAGCCACCTTGTCATCCCGCACGAGCGACCGCTCGTGTCGGGATCCAGGTTACGTCGCGCGTGGCCGGCTCATAGCGCCGTGATGTTAGATCCAGGCAACTGCCGCCGTCCATCGAGGTGTGAGGAGTCAGGCGCTCAGATAGCAGCCCACAGCCTGCAGCCGACAGGGGGTGTGGCGAAATGAGAGCACCGCACTTGCACGCCAAGCCTCTGAGGTTTCTGTCGGCTGCCGGCTACAACCTGAGCTTCTGTTGTCGTTACTGCGTGCGGGTCCTTCGACTCGCTTCGCTCGCTCAGGATGACAACAATTCGCTTCGCTCGCGGGGACGACAGAGTCACGTCCCCGGCAAGCGAGTCCAGATCACGATCGCGCCGCAGGTCTTCTGGCCAACGTTGAACGTCCTCGGCGCGAACTGAGGCGGAATCGTCGAGACGCCGGCGTACAGTTCCACTGCTTCCACGTCACCCGGCGGGAATTCATCCGGTGACGCGTTCTCGAGACGCATGCCGTCCACCCAATACTGCGGTGGGCAATCGCCACGAACGCCGGCGCTGCGCGAGAAGCGCACCGACTTGCGCCCATTGCTCATGACGATGGACACACCCGGCGTCGAGCGCACGATGTCCGTAAAGTCGTACGGCCGCTTCTCGGCGATTTCCTCGCGCGTGTAGTAGTGGCCAAAGCCGTGCGACTTGCGCTCCCAGAAGCCCGACAGCAATCGCTTTGACCGCGTCATCCGCTCCTCTTCCACACTCACGCCAGCGAGCTCCGTGGCCACCTGCGCCAGCGATACAATGAGCGAATCGATCTGTCCGGACTTGAGCTGCAGCTCGAACGTGGTGGGTTCGTACCCCATGCGGCGCACCGTCACTTTCGCCGCGCCGGGAGGCGCGCCCAAAATGCGAAACCCACCGTTGTCACCGGTGTGCGTGTAGAGGTCCGAGCCTCTCAGCCAAACCTCCACACCCGGCACCGGTTGCCCCGCTGAATCGCGCACGACGCCGACAATCGTTGTTGTCGGCGCCTGCGCAATGAGCGGAGCGGACATGCCAATCGTCGCTCCCGCTACGAGCAAGTGACCAGCGCGCCAGAGCATGAGTTTGGCCATCGGGTCCTCTCTCCGGCGTAGTGGTGGGGCGCCGGTAGGTGTGCGTTAGCCTTCGGTAGAACGCATGCGTCGCCCCACCAGGTAGAGTGGAACGGCCAACAGCACGACGTAAGCGACGACCGACACGATAGCGTTCGTCGACATTGCGCCTACTGCCTTGCTGAGATCGAACTTTTCGTCGACGTGACGCGCGGCGAGGCCGGCCAGGAAAACGCCCATGATGGCCCCACCCGCGATCAACCCCGATGAGAACAGGACTCCGGGACCTGAGTCCGCGTCAACTCCTGTCCGTTCGGCGAGGGTCATACGGCGGTCCACCAACCACCGGATTACTCCGCCCAGGAACATTGCGGCTGACGTCGAAATGGGGAGATAGACCCCGACGGCAACCGGAAGTGACGGGATGCCAAGCACTTCCATCGCGATCGCCAGGAACGCGCCCACAAGGATGAGCCCCCACGGCAGCTTCTGCGTCAGGATGCCGTCCACCACCAGCGCCATGATTTGCGCCTTGGGCGAATCGAGCTTTTCCACCACGTGACCGTCGTAATTCGTCGGCTCGTGGCCGCCAACGCCCGGATCGACGACGTACTTGATCGCCCCGGCATCGTCCACGAGATACTTGCCGGCGATCGCATTGCCCGTCACCTCGAACAGACGCCCAACGCGATAGCTCGGTGCGGCGGGCGCTTCAGAGGCGTCAACCAGATGGCCATTCGCGAGTGCGAAACGCTTGTCCTGCTCGATCACGGACACCTGGACGCCCGGATAGTCTCGCGCGACGATCGTCGTTTTGGCTTCGTTCAGGAACTGGATGATGCCGCCAACCAACAGCGCGCTTGCCGTGACGCCGATGAGCAAGCCGATCTGTTGATACCGCGGCGTGGCGCCCACGAGATACCCGGTCTTCAAGTCCTGTGAGGTGGCACCCGCGGTAGACGCGGCGACGCACACCACACCGCCGATGGAGAGCGCGAGCACACGATGCTCGATGCCAACCCAGCCCGCAGCGAGGAACATGAGCGACGTCAACAACAGCGTCGCGACGGTCATTCCCGATACGGGATTGGCGGAGCTGCCAATCTGTCCAGTAATGCGGCTGGAAACGGTAACGAACAGGAACGCGAAGAAAAGCGCGAGGATACCGCCGAAGATGTTGATGCCGATCTGCGGCAATACCACCATGGCGACGAGACACAGCAAGGCGCCCACAACTACGACACCCATCGGCAGGTCGCGATCGGTGCGTGGCACGTCGTCGCCAGTCTTTACACCGCGAAAATCACCAAGGCCCGACACGAGTGAACTCCAGATGGTCGGCAACGTCCGCGCGAGGCTGATGAGCCCCGCCGCAGTCACCGCACCGGCGCCGATGTAGTACACGTACTTGCCGCGCACGTCCATCGCGTTCATGTCGCGGATCAACTGCGTCGCCGGAAAGATCGGCTCAGAGAGCCCCGCGCCGAACAGCTTGATCGCCGGAATGAGGACGAAGAACGAGAGCAGCCCTCCGCCGAACAGATAGCCCGCGATGCGCGGGCCAATGATGTAGCCCACACCCGTGAGCTCGGGACTGATCTCCGCCTGGATCTCCCCAAACAGCTGCACCTGCCCGTTCGCCATGACCTTCGTGAACGCATGCTTCGGTACCTCGAGAAACGTGTGCAGGCCGGCGTTCAGGAACTTGTAGACCGCACCCAGCCCAAAGCCCATGAACACGGTCTTTGCCTGCTCGCCACCGCGCTCTCCAACGATGAGCACCTGCGCGCACGCCGTGCCCTCCGGGTACTTCAGGTTCGCGTGTTCCTTGACAATGAGACTTCGTCGCAACGGAACCAGGAACAGCACGCCGAGTATTCCGCCGACGACGCCGATCGCAATGACCTTGATCCATGGCAGTTCGTAGCCAAGGAGCAACAGCGCCG
>JBDTMO010000027.1:0-17685 GCA_039934235.1 bacterium
TCGTGACGCATTGCCCGCACTGCTTTCATCAAATGGGCAATGAGTTCCCGCAGCTTGGCGGCAACTACGAGGTCATTCACCACTCGACCTACATCGAGCGGCTGCTCAAGGACGATCGCGTCCCCCTCAAGACGGCGGAAGGCCAGAAGCTGACGGTCGCGTATCACGACAGCTGTTATCTCGGCCGCTACAACGACGTGTACGACGCGCCGCGTGAGTCGATGAAGCGCGCGCTGCCAGTGATCAACCTGGTTGAAGCGCCGCGCAACAAGGATCGCGGCCTGTGCTGCGGTGCCGGCGGTGGACGCATGTTCATGGAAGAGCGCACGGGCAAGCGCATCAACATGGAACGCACCGAGGAACTACTCGCTACCGGTGCGGACGCCATCGCCGTGGCGTGCCCGTTCTGCATGACGATGATGACCGATGGCGTGAAAGCCAGCGGCTCAGAGGTGCCGGTGTTCGACATCTCGGAAGTGGTGGCAGGACAACTGTTGGGATAGGATGCAGGAACGATAATCCAAAGGATCCGTCTTCCGTCCTCCGTCGTTCGTCTTGCGTTTTCTTACCCGTCATCCGTCATCCGTCATCCGTCGTCCGACGAATCACGAATCACGAATCACGAATCACGGGTTGGCAATCGCGCGACGAACGACGAATGACTGATGACGGCCCATGATCGTGAGCGCAGCCAAGGGACGAACCGTAAACCGTTCACCGTTCACCCAGCTTTATGTCGTCCAGTGCAGGCGCCACAGCGTAATCGTCTGCTTGATCTCTCCATCGACGAACGGGCGCACATCCGCCTCGCTGGCCAAGCCTCGGTCGCGACACTCCTCGAGAAATTCCTCGAGCGCAATGCGCCCTGGATCTGCGACGATGGCTTCACCGCCGCGCACCAACGTCTTGGCGATCGCATCGGCAACCATGGCCGCATAGCGGTGTTCGTACAACACGTCTGACGCGAGCACGACGTCGAACTTGCCAAGATCCTCTGGCAGCTCGACCCAATTCACCATCCGAGTTGAGATCGTGCGCCCGGTGGCGACAGCGACATTCAGGGCTGCGAACAGCAACGCGTCGTCGTAATAGTCGGTGGCGGTCACGTGCGCACCGGCGATCGATGCGCCGAGCGCAACGACGCCAAGCCCGCAGCCAAGTTCGAGCACGCGCTGGCCGCCAAGCCGCATGATCGCGACTTCGTTCGCCAGAATCTGCGCCGACGGCCACAGGTCGGCCCAGTAGGGAAGGCGCTCATCGGCGACGTAATCGTCTTCGCTGATCAAGTCATCGGCGTTTGCGGGGCTGAGCAACTCGACATCGCGCTCCGCAACGCGCACCGCGCGAGTGGCCGTACGAAAACGCCGCGTGAGTTCGGTGCGCAGTGCGTCGACGTCGAGCGCGTCAGGCTGGCTCATGCGAGAAACCGGTCGCTGCCACCAAGATCTCCGGAGAGCGGAAGCGCGCGTAGCATCGTGCCTGCCGGAACCTCGAGAGGATCTGGTGGCACAATCATCAGCGCATCCGCAGTCGACATGGAGGTCAACATGCCCGAGCTCTGTGCTCCGGTGAGTCGCGCCACGAGGTTCGTGTCGTCGCCACGCTCGAGCGTGACGCGAAGGAAATGCGTCAACGGCGCGCCGAGTGTTAGCGGCTCCGCAAGTGATACGCCGACCGTGCGCCGATGCGGACGTGCGTTACCCGACAGCATTCGAATCAACGGTCGCCCAAAGAGCTCGAACGTCACGAGTGCAGACACAGGATTGCCGGGCAAGCCGAGCCAGGGCGCACCGAACACGGTGCCGAATCCCAGTGGTGCCCCCGGCCGCATTCGAACGCGCCACAGCGAAAGCGTACCACCTAAATCCGTGACGACCTGTCTCGTGTAATCGAAGTCGCCAACCGAAACGCCGCCCGAAGTCAGGACAAGGTCGCAGCCCTCCGCATCACGTAATCGCGCCATGAGCGACGCCGGATCATCGGGCGCGATGCCGAGGGGAACGGGCTCGCCGCCGGCCGCTCGAACGGACGCTGCAAGCGCGTAGCTATTCGAGGACACGATGCGCGCTCCATCGAGAACCTGGTCGAACTGGTCCACTGTCACGAGCTCATCGCCCGTGGCAAGAATGGCGACGCGCGGCGTGCGATAGACCCCGACCGTCGCGCAGCCCACTGCTGCGAGCACTCCGACATGGGGCGCCGACATCGCCGTGCCCGCTCGCATGACGACCTGCTCGGCGCGTACGTCCTCGCCACGCGATCGAATGTTTCGGCTCGCATCGCGATCGTCCACGATTGAAACGACGTCTGCATCGCTACTCGTGTCTTCGACGCGAACCACGGAATCGGCGCCTGACGGCACGTACGCGCCCGTCATAATACGCGCCGCCTCGCCACGTTCGATCGCGCGTGTCGGGACGCCCCCCGCGGCGATCGTTCCAATCACGCGCAGGCGAACGGGCCTGTCTGCGCTGGCGCCGCGCACGTCGTCTGCGTGCACGGCAAATCCGTCCATGCTCGCGTTGTCGCGCGGCGGCAGAAATATCGGCGACACGACGTCGTGCGCGAGCACGCGCTCGAGCGCCTGCTCGACACGCACCGCTTCGCTGCCGAGCGGCTTTATGCCGGCGAGCATGTGAGCGCTCGCCTCCATGACACTGAGGCGCGTGACGGTCACGCTACGGGTCGAGCCGCATCGACGCGAGGCGCACGCCGATCGCATCGGTCACGCGATCCACTCGGCGCGTTGGCACGACGTAGTTGTTGCAGAGAGCACTGAACAGCAGCATGCGCCCATCCGCGGTGGTGACGTAACCGGACAGCGAACGCGCCTTGTCGAGCGTGCCCGTCTTCGCGTGAAGGTTGCCCTCTGCCGGTGTCCCCTTCATGCGATTGCGAATCGTGCCGTCGATTCCCGCAATCGGCATGGCGTCGTAAAAGAGCGCGAAGTCCGCATGGTGTCGCATGGCGTCGAGCACGTGGATGAGCGTGCGCGGCGACACGTAATCGTGCCGAGACAATCCACTCCCGTCGCGAATGGCGAATCCATCAGCCTCGGCGCCCCACGCAACGACCTGTCGCGCCACGACCTTGGCCCCGCTATCCGCTCGTCCCACACCTGTCTTCTCGAGCGCGAGCGTCTTAAGGAGAATTTCGCCGATCTGATTCTGCGACGGCTTCTCGAAGAAGGGCAGCACTTCGCGGAGCGACGGAGAACGCGTCGTAAAAAGAAGACGCGCGTCGCCAAGGTTGGGGACGGCTGCGTCTTCGACGACGATGCCGCGCGCGGACATCGCCTCCTTGAGTGCCGCGAGATACGCCTCGGTCTGTCGCCGGAAGGTGATCTCGACGACGACGCTGTCGCCAGCGGCCACAGTTCCTGCCACGAGAACGCCGGCGCGAGAGGAATCCTGGCTCACGGTGATGGCATGAACGGCCGCGGAGTCGGCGGCGGATGCGCTGTGACCAAGCGCAGCCACGGTGCGTGCGCGTACGATCAGCGCCGGATAGGTGGATGCCGGACGTGTTGTCGCGCGCACTGAATCGCCAGCATGCGCTCCGCCATGCACGACAACTTCGGTAAAGCCCTCATTGAAATACAATGCGTCGACACCAGCCGAATACGAATCGTCGAGATCGCTCCACGACCAGCCGTAGCCGAGTGGATCGTCCGTGAATGGTGACGGCGCGGCGACGAGCTGGCCGTGTACGCGAGTGATCCCATGCGCGCGCAGCGAGTCCGCCAGCGCGCGGAGTGGCGCGAGCGCGTCGCCCTTCTGCATGTGAGCGCTCGCAGACGGATCGCCATTGCCCCGTACGATCAGTTCACCACTGAGCACGCTGTCGCGAACGTTCCCGCGCGCGAGCATTGACGTGCTCCAGCGGTAATCGGCACCGAGTTGAACGAGGGCCGTCGTTCCGGTCAGCAGCTTCATGTTGCTTGCCGGCATGAACAGCTTGTCTGCATTGCGCGAGTACAGCGTGTCGCCCCGTGCCGGATCGACGATCAGCAGTCCCCAGTGTGTGCTCCGGAACTCCGGCACGTCGACAAGCGAGTCGATGAACTGTCGTAGGGCGACGCGCGACGAAGGCGCACCCGATGGCGACGTGGCCGGACCGGGCGCACCGGCGGAGGCGCAGCCCATGAGCAGCGCGGCAATTGCGAGCGAACGTGCGAGTCGCATTCAGTGGGATCGGCAATGTGAAGGAACAGCGTAAGCCCGACGCTGGAAAGATGACCAGCGCCACACTCAGCGTCGAGGCGTATGACTCAATCGCGGCATCACTCCCGCGAGCGCTTCGAGCTGTTCCTGCGAGTCGACGCTAAGGAACAGCCGCTCCGGATCACCGTGCTCCGCGAGCACGCGCTCGGGAATAGTCATCGCGCCTGGGAGCGCACCGTAAAGCGCGTGCGCGCGCCGCTCTTCTTCCGCGAGCAACCGCGAACACACTGGTAACGCCTCAGGCGCATAGTACGCGCAGAGCGCTTCGAGCACCGGCGGATCACCATGCGCCGGTACCACCGCCGCCGCACCAATGTCGCCCAGTGCGCGCATCCCGCGCAGAAGGGGCGTTGTCACGAATGGCATGTCCCACGCAACGACGAGGACTGCCGCACCCTCCGCCGCGCGCAACGCCGTTTCAATCCCCGCGAGGGGGCCGAGCCCAGTCACTGCGTCTGCTGCAACCTGAAGCCCGGGAAACCATCGCTCCGCATCCGGATCGTTGCTGACAACGAGTTGCGTGTCGGTCGCACCACGCAGCACAGTGAGAATACGGTCGGCGATGCGGATGTCATCGACCACGGCCAGCCCCTTCGGAAACCCGCCGAATCGTTTGGCTTCCCCGCCGGCAAGCAACACGCCGACACAGGAACTTCTCGGGCGCGGCACGGTCAGATACGAAGCCCGCGCTGCTCCGCCGCGAGATCCAACTCCGCGGTGAGCGCTCGCTCGATGAGGAGCGACGTCATGCCTCGACGCGGACGTTCCTTCAAGAAGCGCCCGCAGTTGTTGCAGATCATGAGGTCGTAGCCAAGCGCGCGATTGCTGATGCGCGCAATCTCGAGCGTCTCCGATGCATCGCAGCCGAGACAACCCTCTCGGGTGGCGCGCCATTGGGCGTCGCAATGCGCGCAGATGAGCGAGCGCATCGGTCCGCGCGATGAGCGCTCCACGAGCGCGATATCGGGGGCGCCGCCACAACAGGGGCACACCGGGCGGGTCCAGGTGCGCCAGAGCGCCTTTGTGCCAACGTGCTCCGTGGCGCGGCGCAGCAGCGCGTTCCCGAGCACGATTGCCACTTGTCGCGCGAGACGGCGCTGGGGATCGCGGGGCGTGCGATTTCCGGTGAACCAGCCGCAGATGAGATCGTCCACGTCCAGGTCACTGGACAGCATCGCCCGTCGTTCGACATTCGACACGAGGCCCGCAACTTCGAATGCGCCGAGGACCCGAGCGAATCGCGAGTGCAGCTCGCCGCACGACCCGAGGACACGAAGCGCGTCGTAACCGACCTGTCCATTCGCAATGCGTCGGCGAGCCTCCGCCTGATCGACAACGGGCGTGCACTCCCTGAGCAGCTCCTCGTGCACGCGAAGGACCGGAGCAAACTGCTCGGCCATGGTGTTGCGGACGGACGCGCCGCGAGAGGGAGAGAGAGTCGACACGACCAAAGCACGACCGAGTGCGCACAAAGGTCACTATCGGGGACAGCATCTGCGCCCGGGCATGCAGCCTGGGTGCGCCTACTCCGGCTCGTATGTCGCTGAAAGCGTTGCGTCCTCTGCGACAACAACCCGCGTCACTCGGCAGGCACCTCCAAGCGCCGCCTGCACGCGCTCACAGATGAATCGCGCGAGGTTTTCCCCCGTCGGCACGAGCAAGCCGTCGGCGAATTCGGGCACATCGAGGTTGATGTTGCTATGATCGAAGCGATCGCGCACTTCGACCTGCAGGGCCGCGTCGAGCAACGAGAGATCCGCTACGAACCCCGTCGTGGCATCGACCGTCCCGGTCACCGTGACATCACAGACATAACTGTGGCCGTGATAGTTCTCGCGCGCACAGAGCCCGAACGTTGACGTATTCTGTTCGTCGCTCCATGCCGCAACGCGATAGCGATGCGCAGCGGCAAACGTCACACGGCGCGTGAGGAAGGTCGGCATGGCGGAGGGTGAGAAGATGATTTGCGGTGAGGAAGATACGTCCAACACCCTCACCGCTCGTCATCCGGGAATTTCAGTGCCGTCCGCCCATTTCGTCCGGCCCCGCATCTGAACCGCGCATGCCCTCGGGTGTTGGGCCGCTTGGCGGATTGTACGTCATACCGTCTTCCATCACCTTCTGGTAATCAGATGTACCGCTGAGATCTTCGTCGGCGCCGTCGGCGAGATGCGCAGATTCGTCGGTCATCGACACCTCGACATCACTGAAGTCGCCACGGCGCTCGCCTTCTTCTTCTGCGCTGTCATCGGCGGCTTCCGGATTGCTCGCGCGCGCGAGCGCGTCCACAACCAGGTCGTTCGAGAAGTCCTGAATTCCCAGGACGTCGGTGAGGACGTGCTCAGCGATGCGGCGTTCGCCGTCGCTGCCCACGCGCCCCGAGAGCGTCACCTGTCCATCATGGGCGTGCACGGTGATCTCGTCGATGTCCAGGCCAGCGTGTTCCTTGAGCTGTTCGCGCACCAGGTCGCGCAACTCCGAGTCGTCGAGTTCGTCGATGTTGTGGAGGTCTTCGAAGTCGTGTGCCATGATCGCCGCCATCGTTGAAGTCCTGGCGTCGGCCCCGTGGCTCAGCGCCCTAAAAGGTATGACAGCCCAAGCGTGAGAGCGGTGTGGTGCGTGTAAAACGACTTCGCCGTGCTCCCCGGGAGGACCGCCGTGTTGTCCGTGGCGAGACGATAGTACGCATCTGGATAATCGAGCTTGAAGATTCGGTCCGTAACGTCCGCCCGAATCTGGAAGCGGTGGCCCGCCGGTACAAACTTCACCCCGCCACCCATGACGAATGCAAAGCGGGTGCCGAACGAGAAGCCGGACGAGTCGTCCTTTGCTCGGCTCGATACCACGCCGACACCGGCGCGAAGTTGCGGCACCAGGCTGTGCCAGCTGCGCTCGCCGGTGAGGTTCATGGCCAGCGCTGCGTCCGCAGCGAAAACGCCATTGCTCACCGTGCCAATCTTGCGCGTTGCAGCCGGTTTCAAGGGATCGAGTGCGTCACGAGTGGCTGATCCGCCAATGATGTCGGCGCTCGCCGCTAACGGCCCGGTCAGCCGGATTTCGTAGCGCATCCCCACCATCGAAAAATTCTGTGGCGCAATGGCGGCTGGGTCGTGACGGGTGCGCACGTACCCGCCAAGTAGCGTGAACTCCTGCGCATACTCGAGATCGACGTATGGGCTCTTGGCCGGCTCATGGCCCACCTGTGCCGACGCAGGAACGCTGGCAAGCAACGCCGTCGCGGCAAACAACAATGCCTTCACTCGATCTCTCATTTTCACTGGAGGAATTGAATCAGGCGAAACGCAGGTCGCGTCCCGTCATCTCCGCGGGCTGTTCGAGTCCGAACAGGCGCAGAATCGTGGGGCCGACGTCGCACAATGCGCCGCCGTCGCGCAGGCCGTGATTGGCCTCGCCATCCACCACAAGGAATGGTACCGGGTTGGTCGTGTGTGCCGTGTGCGGCCCGCCCGTTTCCGGGTCGATCATCATTTCACAGTTGCCGTGATCCGCAGTAATGAGCAGCCGAGCGCCAGCCGCCTGCGCGGCCGCGACCACGCGTGCCAGGCACTGGTCCACTGTTTCCACTGCTTTCAGGATGGCGGGAATTGATCCCGTGTGACCAACCATGTCGGCGTTCGCGTAGTTGCAGAGCACAAAATCATGTTCGCGCGCCGCAATGGCGGCACACAGGACGTCGGTGATACCCAGCGCGCTCATCTCCGGGGCGAGGTCGTACGTCGCCACCTTCTGGCTTGGCACGAGCCGGCGATCTTCGCCAGGAAAAGGTGGTTCGATGCCGCCGTTGAAGAAGTATGTCACATGCGCGTACTTCTCGGTTTCCGCCGTCTTCAACATCGTGAGCCCCGCCCCGGACACCACTTCTGCAACAATGCGCGCCATCGACTGCGGCGGAAACGCCACGGGCGCCGTAAAGGTCTGGTCGTAGAGCGTCATTGTCACGAGCAGCGCCTTTGGCCTGCCCGGCGCGTCGAAGCCGCTGAACGCGGGATCCGTCAGGGCGCGCACGATCTGCCGCATCCGGTCGGACCGGTAGTTGAAGCAGATGATCGCGTCGCCGTCGCGAATTGGCGCGAGTGGCTGGCCGTTTTCGCCAACGATGGTCGTGGGCGTCAGAAACTCATCCGTCTCGCCACGGCCATACGACTCGGCCACCACTGCGCGCGGATCATCGCTTTGCGGACCTGCCCCTTGGACGACCGCGCGATACCACTTCTCGATGCGATCCCAGCGATGGTCGCGATCCATTCCGAAGTAGCGTCCGCCCACACTCGCGACGACAGCACGGCCTTTCGACTTGGCCAGAAGTTCGTCGAGGTAGCCCAGCCCGGAGCGCGGCATGGTGTCGCGGCCGTCGAGCATGGCGTGAATGGCGACGCGTGGGACCTGTTCGCGTTCGGCGAGATCGAGGAGCGCGAGCAGGTGCGTGTCGATGGCGTGCACGCCGCCCGACCCGATCAACCCAACGAGATGCAACGTCCCGTTGCTCGCCTTGACTTGATTGCACGCAGCAAGGAATGCCGCGTTCTTGAAGAAGCTTCCGTCCGCAATCGCGCTCGAAATACGCACGAGGTCTTGCTGAACGACGCGCCCGGCGCCGAGGTTGAGATGTCCGACCTCACTGTTGCCGATTTGGCCGCATGGAAGTCCCACGGCTTCGCCCGATGCCTCGAGCAGCGTCTTCGGCGCTCGCGCCCAGAGATTGTCCCAGGTGGGCACATTCGCCATCGCAATCGCGTTCCCCTCTTTTTCGGCGCGATAACCCCAGCCATCGAGAACCAGCAGGACAACGGGCGCGGAGCGAGATGTGGAAGCCATTGCGTAGCGATTGGGCGGAGAGAGCTGCCGGGATAGGCCCCGTGAATAGAAGTGAGAAATGTATCCAGCGGAGCAGTCGGCGACCACGTGATGCCTGTGTTCGGCACTCTGCTTGCCTTGTAGGCTCGTCACAGTTTTGGCGCCGCCGCTTGCTGTGGCTGTAGCCCTGGCTGTTACCGTTCACCGCTCACCGTTCACTGTTCACTTTCACCGTTATTCGTTCACCGTTCACCGTTCACCGTTCACCGTTTTTGCATTGAGTCTGCCGCCACAGTGGGACCCCGGACGCCGGAAAGACGCAGAGCGCGAGCGCACGGACAGACGCCGCGTAAGCTGGCGCGAGTTCAGGCACAGCTATCCGGGCATTATCGCAACGATGAGCATCGCGGTGATTCTCTTGCTTGTCGCGGACGGCTGGCTCGCGGCCAAGTACGCGCGCTACCGTCGCGAGATCGCGGCGCTCCGCAGCTCGATGACGCAAGTTGAGCGTAACCGAACGGACGCGGTGCTCGCACAGGACGAAAATCGGTTGAAGGTCATGGTCGAGATGTTCAAGCGACAAGCAAAAGTGGACGTCGGGCTCCATCTCTCCATCTCAGTGGACAGCGGCATGATGTACCTCGAGCGCGATGGCGCGTTGCTGCGCGCCATGCCGGTCACCATTGGTCCTGAAAAGCGCGTTGGCGCTGGATCCGACACGCTGCACATCGCGGCCCCGCGCGGAAAGCGTTTGGTCGAGCGACTCCTTGACGGAGGCGCTGTGTCGGAGTTGCCGTCGTGGGTCTACGTCGATCGTGGTCTCGCGCCTGGCGAGCCGCGACTCAAGGGAGCATTCGGCCCAGCGGCCATCATGCTCGACGGCGGGGCGCTCATCTATTCGCTCCCGAGCGTCGGGCCGCTCAACGATTCGACGTATGTCTTGCCGGGGGCGATTCGAGCTCGCGCGTCAGACCTTCAGGCGATTGCACCGAATCTGAAGGCTGGGGTAGCAGTGTACATCTATTGACTGGGGGCAAGTTGAGATTCTTTCGCGGCGGTTTTCTCGCGTGGGGCCTGATTGGCGGAGTACTGCTGATCATGGTGGGGAGCACGGCCCTGTTCGCGCGTACGGCACTCGTACGGCACGAGCGGGACGTGAACCGCATGGTGTTCAACGACAATCTCCAATTGCTCGACGCCGTGCGCAAAAGCACCGGCGCGCTGGAGGATAGCGTCGCGCGCATCAGCGCCCTTGCCGATCCGGTCACGAGCAAGGCGCCCTACATCGTGGTCAGCATCGAGGACCACCGCCTCTGGTACAAACGCGGTGACAGTGTGCTCTTCACGGCTCCCGTCGCGACGGGCAGCGGCAAGGTGCTGGACGGAAGCAGCGACGGACAATGGAAGTTCGAGACGCCACGGGGACGGATGGTCATCAATGCCAAGGAGGCAGATCCTGCCTGGGTTCCACCAGACTGGCATTTCGTCGAGCAGGCACGAAAACGCGGGCTCGGAATCGTCCGCCTCGCGCGCGGCCAGTCCATCGCCGCAACCGACGGCTCACAGATCACGGTCGAAGGCACGGACGTCGTGAAGGTGTATCCGGATGGGCGCAAATTGACGGTCGAACCGGGCAAGGAAGGACGAGAAATCGTAGCAGGCGGCAATATCGTGATACCTCCGTACGGCACCAATCAGCGCAAATACATGGGCGTGCTGGGCACGCACCGCCTCGAGATGGGCGATGGTTACGGAATTCATGGAACCGATGTGCCGGAAAGCATCGGCCGGTCTGCCAGTCACGGCTGCGTGCGTCTCCTCAACGCGGATATCGACAAACTGTACGACATGGTCGACGTCGGGACGCCAGTCTATATCTATTAAGAACAAGCCGTAGCTACATTTAAGTTTACATACTACAGTTAGTTAGCAAACTGACTGACCGATCAGTCAAGGTTTCGAGCAATGTTGCCGCAGCGGGTTCCGATCGTCCTCCAAGTGACTATCTTTAGCCGTTGACGTTGAGTCCTCCGCCGCTGGGCGGATGCGCCAAATCGCAGGGTCGTCCCAAGCACGCACTCCTGGGACCAAATTGCGCTCGGCAGTGTCTCACTCGCTTCGCCCAGTTCGGTCGCCCAAGGAGGCAGTTCACGAAATGAAGAGCAATGATCCACGTGGCCATTTGATTGGCTGCGGTGTTGTCCATATTCGGTCAGCGTCGGCCCCAGTGCGTTCCCGACGAGGCTCCCTTTGATCGGCGGACGTCCACACGATGCACCGCGCGAACGTGGGGCGCTCAGCATAGTCGGTACAGGTTTGCTTATCTGTGTCGCGACGATCGGTGTCGTGCAGTTCCTGCGTCCCTCCGTCTCGATGCCGACGGCGCCCTTCTCGCGGCTGGCGGACGCCGTGTCGCGCGAGCCGGCTCCGACGGCTGCTCCATCGTCCGATGCATTCGGGCCGAGCGGCAATGTCAGGCTGCGCATGTCGCTGCCCGGACAATCCGTCGAATTCCCGATCGACCTTGTTGGCGTCACCGATTCGCTCGGCTACCAATGGGTGGCCTTCGGCGACTCGACGTCCTCCCTCCCGGTGCGCCCACTCACGCTGACACCTCCCGTCGCGCCGCCCAAGCCGGGCTTCTACCGCATGGCGGTAGTTCGAGGCATCGAACACGAGATTCTCCCGGAGCCGGTGCTCGCCGTCATGGTCCCGTTCGACCAGAAAATTGCCGGTACCCTAAACGGTTATCGCATAGGCACTTACATTTCCGAGCGGTTTGGTGGCGGCGCTCACGAACAGCCGCCAGGTTTTCTCGAGGTGCGTCCGGAGAATCTCGATCTCCAAGTGACGAAACACCTCAAGCTCGCCGATTTCGTAACGCACGACGAGCAGGGAGACGTCTGGCCCAAGTACGTCGTGCTCAACAGGCGATTGCTCGACAAGCTGGAGTTGGTATTCGCCGATCTCAGTGCGAGCATTCGCCCCACGCTCGCCGTCGACGTGCACTCGGGCTTTCGCACGCCATCGCACAATGCGCGTGTGCCTCGCGCGGCCAGCGACAGCCGCCATCAATACGGGGACGCGGCAGACGTCGCGATTGACGCCGATGGAGACGGGCGCATCACCATGACGGATGAGTTGCTCGTGATGCTCGCCGTCGAGCGCGTCGAGGACAAGCATCCAGACCTGGTGGGCGGACTGGGACTGTACATGAGCCACCGCTATCCCACTCCGTACGTGCACATCGACGCGAGAGGCAAGCGAACACGATGGAAGGGTTGATCGTGGGAGTTGTCGCGAGTTCAACGGGCGCGCATACTGCGGTATGGGCGCCCGAGCTTTTTTACGCCGGCGAAACTTGGCAGGGGTGACAAGGCGTTAGTCGAACAGGCCGGAGTCACTCCCGCGGCAGGCGCCAAATCCTCAAGACACACGCCCCATGAACGCATACCTTCGCGACAAGATGCTCCAGAAGCTCGAGACACTATCCGACGAGCGCGGCTACCAGGTGCTCGATTACGTCGAGTTTCTCGAATCGAAATACGCCGAGCGCGCCACCGCGGCCGCTGGAGCCGCCATTGGCAATCCGCTCTCCCGGTTTGCAGATGCCGTCGAAGAAAAGCTTCGCGCCGGAAAGGTCAGTGCGACGACTATCGCCGAGACGATGGGCTTCATGAACAAGGCGGTCGGAGTGCTCAACGGCGCAGCGGCGGCCGGGAAGTCAGTGGCGAGCGATTTGATGTCTGCGACAAACCGCGTCATGGACGCGGCGACAACCGCAGCGTCGTCGGCAGCGTCGGTGGTGAGCCCCACACGTCCTGAGAACAGCGAAGCAGCCGGCGGCGGCACGAGTGGTGCAAATGCGGGAACATCGCCCGGCTCGACTAGCGCGGCGCCATCTTCCGGCACTGGGCCGGGCGATGGCAACAAACCAACGTAAGGGAGCAGACCCGTGAGTCCCACCACGAAAGGAGAGGCTCGCCGCAAGTCTGCGGGCGCGGGCGCGTCCGCCACACGTAGCCGCACGCGCACTGCCAGTTCGGATCCGCTCCCCGCGCCTCGTACAGGCGCAAAACGGACCGTGATCTACTACATGAAGCAGCTTCCCGCCTACATGCGGCTGCTGGGCGGACTGCTGATGGATCGCCGAGTGGCGACGGTTGACAAGCTGCTGGTCGCCGGCGCGATGGCATACATCGCCATGCCAATCGACATGATTCCGGATTTCATCCCGTTCATCGGCGAAGTGGACGATGTCTTCATTCTCGTGATGGCGCTGCAACGCCTGATCTCGAATGCCGGGCGCACGGTGGTCGTCGCGCATTGGACAGGCGCGATGGAAGACCTGGCGGACTTGCATCTGCGCGACGCCTTGTCTGCGGCCGCGTTTTTCCTGCCGAGAGCAATTCGGAAACGACTCAGGGTGATCGGCCGCTAACGCGCGTTAGACGCCAAGTACCCTGAAGCCACTGGCCCGCGCGGCCAGTGCCAGTGCCTTGTCGTGCGTGGCCACGATTGGATCCTTGCCACGTCCCTCTCGCCATAGATCAGCCGTCGCGAAGTGAATCGCGTCGAGCGTGCCGAGCGGAGCGGGCATTGGTTGCGACGCGCGACGCATGATGGCGCTGGACAGCGCGACGACCTCGAGCGCTTCCATGATGCGATAGATGGCCTCTCGACCGGCGGCAGCTTCTTCAATGGTTAACTGGCCGAGCAAGCGCAGCCGGTCCATCGTGCGAAGGCATTCAACCTCCGCCAATTCGCTTGCGACACCGTGCAGGACTGCACTCCACTCCGCGAGCTGCGACGGTTGGCCAAGCACCACGCGAAGGATGACTGACGAATCCAGGTACGCGATCATTCGTCGATGCGACGGTCGTCGAGCAAGAGACTGACGGCGTCAATATTGGTGCGAACGGGTGGCGGGAGTGGGATGTCGCCCAAGGTGCGGTAGTTGGAGAGAGGCTCGCGAACGACGAGTGCTCCGTTGGCCACATAGGGAACCACGCGGGCAATGGGCTGATCGCGGTCCATAATGGTGAGATCATGTCCCTTACGCACCGCACGCAGGTATTCACTCAGTCGAGCTTTGAGCTCGGCAACGCCGACGGCTTTCATGGTCATATGATAGTCATTAGTGACTATGGCGTGCAAGGGTCGCCTGCGGCGGTCCTTTCATGCGTTGGTGGTCGATGGTAGCGCAGGCGGACCAGCGCGATTACTCTTATCCATGGCGACCACAATCCGCTCCGACACGAAATCCATACGGCCCGCGACTCAGTCTTCTGAGAGCGGGCCGTCGCGCATTGGGGCCGTAAATGGCTCCGCGAGAGTTCGCGACGACGTCGCGCTCACGTTCGACGACGTGCTGCTCGCACCGCGGCATTCCCTGACGCATCCCAAGGATGTGTCCACGCGTTCCTGGTTCTCGCGGAAGATCGAGCTGCATGTTCCGCTCGTCTCCGCGGCGATGGACACCGTCACCGAATCCGAGATGGCGATCGCAATGGCGCGCGCCGGCGGCATTGGGGTGCTGCACAAGAACATGTCGATCGACCGGCAGGCGATGCAGGTGGACATCGTCAAGCGCAGTGAGAGCGGGATGATCATCAATCCGTACACGCTGCCCGAGACAGCGTCCCTGCGCGAGGCGTCGAATCTGATGGCGCGCTTCAAGGTGTCTGGGGTGCCGATCGTGGACAGCGAGCGCCGCCTTGTTGGCATCATCACCAACCGCGATCTCCAATTTGAGCGCAGCCTCGATCGTCCGGTGGCTGAGGCAATGACCAAGAACGGATTGGTGACCGCGCCCTTGGGTACCACGCTCGATGAAGCTGAGCGCATTCTCGCCAAGCACCGCGTCGAGAAGTTGCCGGTACTGGACGCCGAGGGGCGCCTTGAAGGGCTCATTACGGTGAAGGACATTCACAAGCGCCGCCAGTATCCTGGTGCAAACAAGGACCAGCATGGCCGCCTGCGCGTTGCGGCGGCGATTGGTGCGGCTGGCGATTTCCTCACGCGGGCGAAGGCGCTGATCGACGCCGGCGTCGACGCGATCATCATCGACACGGCACACGGTCATGCGGACGCCGTGCTCATCGCAACCTCTGCGGTGCGCGAAGCATTTCCGGACGTACAGCTCGTCGTCGGCAATATTGCGACTCGTGAGGGTGCACGTGCGCTCGTCGAGCGTGGTGTGGATGCGGTGAAGGTGGGCGTGGGCCCGGGGTCGATCTGTACGACGCGCGTGGTCACTGGTGTCGGCGTCCCGCAACTCACGGCGGTGTTCGATGCGGTCGAGGGGGCGGGTGACGTTCCCGTCATTGCCGATGGCGGCATCAAGTATTCGGGCGACGCCGTGAAGGCGCTCGCGGCCGGAGCGTGCAGTGTGATGATGGGTTCGATGCTCGCGGGCACAGAGGAGAGTCCTGGCGAGGCATTCCTGCTCGAGGGTCGCCGGTTCAAGATGGTGCGTGGCATGGGATCGCTGTCGGCCATGCAGGACGGCAGTGCGGATCGCTACTTCCAGGATGGCGAGCTCTCGCCGAAGAAGCTCGTTCCCGAGGGGATCGAGGGTCGCGTGCCGTACAAGGGCCCGGTGGGTGACGTCCTCTTCCAGATGGTGGGGGGTCTCCGCAGCGGCATGGGCTATGTGGGATGTGGCTCCATCGAGGAGCTGCGTACGGAAACGGCATTCGTGCGCATCACGGCGGCGGGATTGCGCGAGTCGCATCCGCATGACGTGACCATCACGCGCGAAGCGCCCAACTATAGCCTGTAGCCTGCTCGGCCAGAAAAATGGAGATTGACGCGCGGCCAGCGCTTTCGTACATCATATCTCGATCGTCGCGCGTAGTACGGGTCTGAGCGTTATGTGTCGAGCAGTTGTGGGACGCGTGTTGACAGGCGGTCCCAAATTGCCGACATTTTTGTATGCAATACTGCGAACCGCGGCATGCCGGTTTTCGCAGATGAGCGACATTCAATCGAATATCAAAGGGGGATTAGCGTGGCCGGTTCACTATTCCGAACGAAGTCGATTGACGCCCTCCTGGCGGACGCGCAGGACACGGGGGAAAAGGGATTAAAACGAACGCTCGGCTCCTTCGCACTTGTCGCTCTCGGCATCGGTGCAATCATCGGGGCGGGTTTGTTCGTCCGCACAGCGGCAGCCATCGCAGAGCGGTCAGGTCCCTCGGTGGTGTACGCCTTCATGCTGGCGGGCGTCGGCTGCGCCTTTGCCGGATTGTGCTATGCGGAGTTCGCATCGATCATCCCGATTGCCGGTAGCGCCTACACCTATTCGTACGTCACGATGGGCGAGTTGCTGGCGTGGATCATCGGGTGGGATCTGGTGCTCGAGTATGCGGTTGGCGCCGCGACGGTGGCTATCGCATGGAGTGAGTACTTCAACAAGGTGCTGGAATACGTCGGTCTCCATATACCGTATCAATGGTGCCATTCGCCATTCGAGACGATGGTGGGCAATCCCGGCGTGCACGGCATCGTGAACATTCCTGCGATTGCGATCCTGTTCCTGATGTCGGCACTGCTCGTGCGCGGTACGCAGGAGTCGGCGTGGGTCAACAACCTGATCGTGATCACGAAGGTCTGCATCGTCGTGATGGTGATCATCATCGGGTGGGGCTTCATCAACCCGGCCAACCATACGCCGTTCATTCCGGCTGCCACCACGTACACGACGCATGAGGGGGTCACGCATGCGTACGGCGGAATCATGGGTATCCTCGGTGCGGCGGGTGTTGTCTTCTTCGCCTTCATCGGGTTCGATGCCGTGTCGACGGCAGCGCAGGAAGCCAAGAATCCAAGCCGAGACATGCCGATCGGCATCCTTGGCTCGCTGGTCGTGTGCACGATCCTCTATGTGCTCTTCTCGTATGTGCTCAGTGGCGTCGCAACAGTCGAAGACTTCCGCACGGCAGGGAAGGAGGCATCAGTCACGTTCGCCATTGCGAAGTACATGACCGGCTATGCGTGGCTCGGCAAGTTCGTCACGATCGCCATTCTCGCTGGCTTCTCGTCAGTCATCCTCGTCATGCTTCTCGGCCAGTCACGCGTGTTCTATTCGATGAGCCGCGATGGCCTGGTGCCGAAGATGTTCTCCGACGTGCATCCGCGCTTTCAGACACCGTACAAGGCGAACATGTTGTTCTTCGTCTTTACGGCCATCTTCGGCGGTTTTATTCCCGGCGACATCGTCGGCGAGATGACGAGCATCGGAACTCTCTTCGCATTCATCCTCGTGTGCGCCGGTGTGTGGATGCTCCGGGTCAAGCGCCCGGAATTACCGCGTGCGTTCCGCGTCAAGGCAGTGCCGGTCGTCGCGACGCTGGGCATCGTGGTATGCGGCTCGATGATCTACGGCCTCGGCTGGGTCAACTGGCTCCGGCTTGCGGCGTGGCTCGCGATCGGCTTGGTCTTCTACTTCACGTATGGTCGCACTCACTCAAAAATCCACGCAACGGGCTCGCAGCGGTAAGCGCCGGCGCGATGTGATGGGGGTATCTTGCAGCGGCGTCCCTCACCGGACGCCGCTGCTCGTTTCGCGCCTAAACGTGATCCCACACTGGGTTCAAGAATAGTTGGGCGCAGAGGAGCGGAGGTCGCAGGGGACGTCGACTTT
>JBDTMO010000028.1:0-17251 GCA_039934235.1 bacterium
GATTCTGCTCGGACCCCGAGAGCGCGAACTCCTTCTCGATGATCTTCTGCGTGAGCACGAACCAGCTGTAGTCATGCCCCGTGCGCAGGATGTGCTCGAGCGTCGCGAGCGTATCGAAGCCGGGAAAGCACGGTGCAGGCAACCGGCGCCCCAGTGCGTCGATCCACAACGAAGACGGACCAGGCAGGATGCGAATGCCGTGACGACTCCACACCGGATCCCAATTCTGGATGCCTTCGGTGTAATGCCACATGCGATCGCGATTGATCACGCGACCGCCCGCACTCTCGGTAATCGCCAGCATGCGTCCGTCCACATGCTCCGGCACGCCAGACAGCATGCGCGACGGCGGAGCACCGAGTCGCTCGGGCCAGTGTTGGCGAACAAGCGCTTGGTTGCCGCCGATGCCGCCAGACGTGACGATCACTGCATGCGCACGAAGTGAGAACTCCCCTGTAACATCGCGTGCGCTGGCTTGCCCACGTGCAACGCTGCTCGCAACGAGCACGTCGCCGTCCACTCCATTCACAACGCCCTTCGTCGTCGCGATGCGATTCACGCGATGACGAAATCGCAGCGCAACTCGACCAGCGACGATTCCCTCTTCCACCCGGCGAATGAACGGCGCGAGCACCGCTGGGCCAGTGCCCCACGTCACGTGAAAGCGTGGAACCGAATTGCCATGCCCGGTCGCTAACGATCCGCCACGTTCCGCCCACCCGACAACGGGAAAGAAGCGAACTCCCTGCGCATGTAACCATGCGCGCTTTTCTCCCGCGGCAAAATCGATGTACGCCTCAGCCCATCGCCGCGGCCAGTGGTCTTCATTGCGATCGAACCCCGCCGAACCGTGCCAGTCCTGCACTGCGAGCTCGCGCGAATCGCGAATGCCGAGCCGGCGTTGCTCAGGTGAGTCGACGAGGAAGAGCCCGCCGAACGACCAGAACGCCTGACCACCGAGTGAACGATCGGGTTCCTGCTCCACGATGATGACGCGACGCCCCGCGTCAGACAGCTCGGCCGCAGCAACGAGCCCGGCGAGCCCGGCGCCCACGATGATGACATCGGCGTCCACGACGAGTCTCAGGTGGGTGCGTTCACGATTGGCGCAGCCTTCGGCTGATCGAGCGCGGAGCGCACAATCTCGCTAAGGGCAGCGATCGTGAAGGGCTTGCCGAGGAAATGCACCTCTCGCACCGCCATGTCACCTTCGTGGACGAGGTCGACGCTGTACCCACTCATGACGATGACGTCGACGTTGCTCTTGAGCGCGCGAAGGCGCGACGTCAACTCGAGACCCGAGATACCACCCGGCATCACCATGTCCGTCAAAACCAGGTCAACACGCGCCCCGAGGTCTTCCCACATGGCCAACGCCTCCACGCCACTCGTCGCCTCGAACACCTGATAGCCCAGCTGGCGCAACGCGCGCGCCACCATGGATCGCAGCACCTCTTCGTCCTCGACAACGAGAATCATCTCGTTGCCTCGACGCCGCGACGGAACTGATCGCTCGCCGACGGACGCCGCCGCTCCCACGCCCTCGAGCATCGGCAGGTAAATCTGGATCGTCGTGCCTCGACCGACGACGCTCGTGACATCGATCCAGCCATCATGCTGCGCGATGATGCCGTACGTCGTCGCCAGTCCGAGTCCGGAGCCCTTCCCCACTTCCTTCGTGGTGAAGAACGGCTCGAACATGTGTCGCTGCACGTCGGCGGTCATTCCCGAGCCCGTGTCCTCGACACGAAGCCGCGCGAAGCTTCCCACGCGCGCATTGGCCTGCGCCTCCGCTGCCGCCGCATCGAATTCCACGCGATCGAGGGCAATCGTCAACCGGCCGCCCATCGGCATGGCATCACGCGCATTCACGCTCAGGTTCGTCAGCACCTGCTCGATCATGCCGGCATCCACATCAACGAACAGCGGCGCACTGGAGACGAAGTCGATGGCGATGTTCTCGCCAATCAATCGCGTCAACATGCGGAGCAACTCCGCAATGATAATGTTGAGGTCATGCGGTTGGATCTTCATCGCCTGCCGGCGACTGAACAGGAGCAGTTGCCGAGTGAGTCGTGCAGCACGGTCGATGGACGCGCGCACACTGCCGATGCCCTCAACCATCTCGGCGGGCGCCGACTGCTCCATCTCGAGCAGCTCGAGCTCCATGAGCATCGCGCCCATGATGTTGTTGAAGTCATGCGCGATGCCACCCGCCAGCTGCCCCACGGCCTCGAGTCGTTGCGTGTGTCGAAGTTGTTCTTCGCGCTCGAGCTCATGCGTGACGTCGTGCCCGATACCCACGTAGTGCGACACGTCGCCGCGTGCGTTGCGCACCGGTGTGATGACGACGTCCACAAAGAACGGCTCGCCCGACGTTCGCCGGCTCGACACTCGTCCCTGCCACGCTTTTCCTGTGCGGAGCGTCTGCTCGACCGCCTCGTAGAACTCTGCGCCGTGATCGGTGCTCTGGAGCATCTGCGCTCCTCGCCCAAACACGTCAGCCGGCGCATATCCGGTAATCCCGCCGAATGCCGCGTTCACGTACTCGATGCGACCGGCAGGATCCGTCATCACAACGCTCTCCGGAATCTGCTCGATCGCGGAGCGGAGCATGCGCTCGGCAGTGCGTGCGCGATAACGCGAGAGTGCACCTCCCGTTTGTGCCGCGACGCCAACCGCGAGCGCGAGCTCCGCGTCCGTGAAGAAGCGCTCCTGGGGAGACGTGAGCACGATTCCGCCAACCGTGACGCCGAGGACGACCAGCGGCAAGGCGATGAGGGACGTAACGCCAGTCGGCGAAAACAGCTCCGCGACATTCTTGAACCGCGCGTCCCCGCGCACATCGCGCGCCACTAACGGCTCGCCGGCATTCAGGAACCGGCGAAGGTCGGTCAGGCGTCCCATGTCGATCACGGTTCCGACTGCCAAGGCACGCTCGTGCGTGCCAATCTGCGCGACCACCTTGAGCGACGAATCCATTTCGTCGAACAGCACCGCAATGCCGCCGGGCAGGCCGAGAATCAACGCAAGCTCGCTACAGGCATGCTCGAGGACCGTCTCGGGCGCTTCATCGTCCGCGGCAACGGCGAGAAAGCGATTGAACGCCGCCAACTCTTCATTGCGCGTTTGAAGTTCCTGCTCGGCTCGTCGACGAACCACGATTTCCATTTCGAGCCGATCGTTCGCCGTTTGCAGGTCGAGGATGTGACCGGTGATCCGTTCGCCCATCGAATTGAGGACGGCAAGCAGGGGCTGAAATTCCGTGATGGAAACGCGCGCGGGCGCGTATCGGCCGACGGCGTAGGCGGCGACAGTGTCGGACAGCTTTGCGAGCGGGCGCCCAAGGTGACGGTTCAGCAGTAGTCGCACACCGATGAGTGTCGCGAGTAACGCCACGAGGCTGACGCCGATCGCAATGTTGACCTGATGCCACGCTTGCGCGCGATACACCGCGCGCGAAAATGCGACACCAACTTCCCCCACTTCGCGCCCGTTGTGCATGACCTTTCGCACGCGCCACGCCGTGTCGGTCGTTGCCATGCGCTGGATCGTGCGCGTTACACCGGACGTCGTTTCGTGGATTGTCATCCGCGCAATGCGTTGGTCCTGCGCAAACGCTTCACCGAGCCGTGTGGCGCGATCCATGTCGATGTCCCAGAGCGGCGACTCGAGCAGCTGTGCGGCCTCGCCGACCGCCGCCTCGACATGCCGTTGAAGGGACTCGTCGGCAACGCGCAGCGAGAAGACAGCGATCAACGCAACCACCAGCGCCGAGCTCAGGCCCACCGTGACCGTAAGACCGACCAGCAAACGACGAAGGATCGACGTCGATGGCGCCGCGCCGGCGATCCCATCCGTCGCCGCATCGGGTTGCGTGGGTTGCGGCGCGGCCGTCACGGCGGGAGCACTCGCTTCTGGGACTGGGCGCGCTGCGCAGCAACCAGCGCGTTTACGCGCGACTCCCATGTGCTCCGAATGCGCGTCGACGTGCCGTTCGCGGCAATGATCGCAACGCCTTTTGCATACCGGTCTGCCGCCCACGACGCCTGCGCGTTCTTCCGGCTGAACCCGACGTATGCGGGTAGCGTCCCTGCCGAAAACGGGATGCGCACCTTGCCTTTGACGCCCGCGGTCTCGACCACGTAGTCGACCGTCTTGAGAAAGTCGTGATTCACCAGGGCTGCATCGAGCCGCCCCGCGACGAGCTTGCGCAGGTTGATCGTCTCGGACGCCGAATAGTCGAGCACGATGATGCTGTCGCGACTCAATCGATAGACGGACTGCGGATACTCGTAGCCGAGCACGACGCCAACCACCGTTCCTCGCGGCAATTCCGACGCATTCTTCGCATGCAACGGGTGATCGCTGCGCTCGAAGTAGTCGGATAAGGCGACAAAGAGCGGCGTCGCCGCAAAGGTAACAGGATCCGGACTTAGGACATTGGCCGACATGCTCACGCAGGCGGGCAACGTCCCCTCGATTGCCATTTGCTTGCAGCGCGCATATGGCATCACGAGCAGCTTGACGTCGACCCCCGCGGCCGCAAACGCAGCACGCACGAGATCGTTGACATAGCCGCTGCCATCCCTGCGTGACCACGGATCCGCCTCGTCCTCGACGGCAATCTCGAGCGCCTGCGCAGGCGCCCCACCCTGCGCGCGGACGACCGCCGAGCTGGACATGCCCACGATCAGGATCAATGCATTTCGCCGTATAGCGTCACTCAGGAATTGCGCTCGTTGCATATCGCCACCTACGTAATTGGGCGTCATCCATGGACGCTGCGCCGACGACGAACGTTAGCTCGTGCCAACGGCCTGAGCCACGTGCCGACGCGGAGCACCGATGCCTGCCCTCACTCGATGATCGGCACGCCGCGCACTTGCGATACACGTTTCGATATTTCGTACGTTGCCCGCTCGATCGCCGCTTCCAGGGTCGGAACGATATTCTCCGCGCCGATCTCGCTGATCGTCACTGAGTTGGTCAACGCGGCGAGTGGTTGCGCTTGCGCCTCCGAAATGATGACGACCAATCCACTCTTGCGCGTGCGATGGACCACGTCGCGAATCGTGCGCATGCCAGTGGAGTCGAGCGCCGGTACATGGCGCATGCGGAGAATGAGCACTTTCGGTTTGCCCGCGATCTGGCCAATCGTGTCCTTGAACGCCTGCGCGGCGCCGAAAAAGAACGGACCGCTGATCTCGTACACTTCAACGCCCACTGGCACCATCGTGCGGTCGAGCAGCGGGCCTTCGTCGCGCTCACTGAACGCCTCGACCACCTGCGTGGTCACGTGCTCGATGCTGGCCACGGAGGCCATGCGGCGCATGAAGAGAAATGCGGCGAGCACCATGCCAACTTCAATCGCCACCGTCAGATCGACGAGCACCGTGAGCGTGAACGTCGTGATCAGGACGGCCACATCGCTCTTGGGCGAACTGAGTTCCGCCACGAAGCCGCGCCACTCACTCATGTGATACGCGACGACGACGAGAATCGCGGCGAGGGTGGCCATGGGAATCAGCGATGCCCACCGCCCGAAAAAGAGCGTAATGACGAGCAGCGTCAACGCGTGGATCATTCCCGCGACGGGCGTGCGTCCGCCATTCTTTACGTTCGTCGCCGTTCGCGCTATGGCGCCGGTGGCTGGTATGCCGCCGAACAGCGGCGAGACCATGTTGGCAACTCCCTGTGCCACCAGCTCCATGTTCGACCGATGCTGGGCACCGATCATTCCGTCGGCAACGACGGCGGACAGCAGCGACTCCACCGCAGCAAGCAGCGCGATGGTAAACGCTGGCCCCACGAGCGCTGCGGTCTGTTCGAAGGACAGATGTGGCACCGATGGATGCGGCACCGATGCCGCCAGCCCGCCAAAGCGCGAGCCGATTGTCTCGACGGGAAGTTCGAACACCCGGGCGAGTATCGTCGTCGCGATCAGGGCAACGAACGGTCCCGGAATTCGGGAGTTCGTGCGCTGCCACAACACGATGATCGCCAGTGCGAGCACCGCAACGCCGATGGCTGCCGGCGTCGCCGTGGTGGCTGCGGCCGCATACGCTTCCCACTTGCCGACGAACGGCGCCGGGACCGCGCCCATCTGGAGACCAAAGAAGTCCTTGATCTCGCCGGAGAAGATGATGAGCGCGATGCCGCTCGTAAAGCCGGTGACGAGCGGATGCGGAATGAACTTGAGCGCATCACCGAACTTCGCGAAGCCCATAATCACGAGGATCACACCGGCCATCAGCGTCGCCACCGTGAGACCATCGATGCCGTACTTCTGCACGATGCCGTAAACGATGACGACGAACGCGCCCGTTGGCCCGCCAATCTGGACGCGCGATCCACCAAGCGCAGAGATCAGGAAGCCGGCGACGATTGCCGTCCACAGTCCGCGATCGGGCGACACACCACTCGCGATCGCAAAGGCAATCGCGAGCGGCAGCGCCACAATGCCGACGATCACACCCGCGCCCGCGTCGCTCAGGAATTGCGAGCGATCGTACGTGCGAAGGGTCGAGAACAGTTTAGGGACGAACACGTACACCACCGCGCGAGAGGCGAGAGAGTGGCTGCCCCTACAAGTTACTCGGCGGCCCGCTCAGCTTCTCGGTCGTTGCCGCTCAATAGTTCACCGGATTGTCGGACGCCGGCGCTGGCGCAGGCGCGGCACGCCTCGGCCGTGGCTCCATTCCGTTGCGCCGAGGAGACATCGGGCCTTCCTGTCCTGGTCCACGGGACATTCCCGCACCCATTCCGCGCCCTCGGCCCATACTCATTCCCATGCGGCGGCCCATTGTCCGTCCGCCGGCGCCTTGCCGAGCCATCATCTCCCAACCCATCGCCTGCTGGTCCGGGGTGAGTATGGCGATCGCATCACGCAGGTCGGCGTGGCTCTGGTCGCGCATCTTCGTGGCGAATGCACGAGCTTCTTCAGGTGGCGTCCGCAGAGCGCCGGCGGCGGGAGCAGGCGCGGCGGCGCGCTTTGCGCGCATGGAGTCAACACTCGCCATCATCGTCTTGCGCCGATCAGCCGTGCGACGCGAAATCGCGGCGAGACGAGTGACTTGCTGGTCCGTCAGCTTGAAGTCGCCGGTGTGCGCGAGGAGCATGCTTGCGACGTCCATCATTGGAGCGCCCATGGGTGGGCCCCCCATACGAGCCCCAGGAGCTGGCATCCCGGGCGCACCATTCGGCGGGCCCATCGCCCTGCCTGTCCCCTGGGCGTCCGCGGTGGAGGCAAGCGCAAGCACGCCCGCCAATGCGACAACAGTGCTGAATCGCGACATGCTTATCTCGGTGAACGGTGACCGGCTGACAGTCTTCCTTCCCTGAAATACACCGGCAGCGTCCGTTCGGTTGGTTTCTGCGGAAGACAGCATGGGGTTCTGCTCGAGGCCCCATCCTGCTCTCAGGCTTCAGTTCACGCTCACAGCCCCCTCATCGAGTACTTCCCGAATCCGGCGCACCAATTGTTCTGGCGTAAACGGCTTTTGCAGGAAGGACGCAACGGTCGAGCTCACGCCGCGTTTCATCACGTCATCATCGGTGTAGCCTGACATGAACAGCACGCGTAGCTCCGGGCGAAGTCGTGTCAGGTGCTCGCCAACAGCGCGACCGTTCTGTTGCGGCATCACCACGTCGGTGAGCAGCAAGTCGATCTTCGCAGGATAGTTCGTTCCCAGCTCGATCGCTGCATTCGCCGTGCGCGCCTCGAGCACCGTGTAGCCGGCGCCCTTGAGGATGCGCCGCGCGAGATCTCTGAGCGCGCCGTCGTCCTCGACGAGGAGTATCGTCTCGGTGCCCCCGCTACAGGCCCGTGTCGAAGAGGTAGGGGTCCGCATGGGCGCCCTGCCGTTGCGGCGCGTCCGGGGGAGATAGGTGACGAACGTCGAGCCGCGGCCAGCGGTCGACAGAACGGCAATCTCCCCTCCCGATTGCTTGATGATGCCATACACAGTCGAGAGTCCGAGCCCGGTGCCCTGCCCCACGGCCTTGGTCGTGTAAAACGGTTCGAACAAGTGCTCCCGGGTTTCATCGGTCATGCCACTGCCGGTATCGCTCACACTGAGCGTCACGTAGTCGCCGGCGGGCACCGTGACCGTGTCCACCGTCAGGTCCGCGTCGAGCGTCAGGTTCGCGGTGCTGATGACGAGACGTCCTCCGTCTGGCATGGCATCACGCGCATTGAGCGCGAGGTTCATGATGACCTGCTCGATCTGCCCCGGATCAGCGCGGACTTCACCAAGATCTTCGCTCGGTTTGAGCGTGAGCACGACGTCCTCGCCAATGAGGCGACGGAGCATACGCTCCATCTCGGACGCCACGCGATTGAGGTCGAGCACCTGCGGCTGCAGCACCTGCTTCCGGCTGAACGCGAGCAATTGCTTTGTCAGGCGCGAGGCGCGGTCGGCAGCACTTCGAATCTCTTTCATGTCAGCGTACAGATCATCATCCGCGGACAGCGACTCAAGCGCCATCTGGCTGTAGCTGCTGATGACCGTCAGCAGGTTGTTGAAGTCGTGCGCGACGCCACCCGCCAGGCGTCCGACGGCTTCCATCTTTTGCGCCTGAAGCAACTGCGCTTCGAGATCGAAATGCGCCGTCGTATCGACGAGCACTGCTCCAACGCCTGTGACCTCGCCATTGGGACCGCGCACGGGGAAATAGCTGCCAAGCCAGTGTCGCTTGGCGCCCCCCTGAATCGCGCCACTGGACCGCTGGTTCGTCACGCTCCCCCCGGTGGCCAACACGGTCTCGAGCTGAGGCACTCCAATCATCGACACCGACGGCATGACGGCATTGACCAGCTTGCCCACATGATCGCGTTCAGCCACGCCGTCCATGACCGAAAACGCGTGATTGACGCGCACGAATCGCAGCTGCGCATCGAAAACCGCAATGCCCACGGGCGCCTGCGTCAGCACGTCGTCGAGCAGCGCTTGCGCGGACTCTCTATCGCGGTGCGCAAGCACCGTTTCTTCCGCCGCCTCGCTCAACTCCTGATTCGACAGTTCGAGCTCGTGCGCCAGTTCCTGCGCCTCATGGAATTGGAGTTCCAGCTCGACCGCCTGCGCGTTCAGTTCCTGCGTGGCCTCTTCGACGTGCGAGGCCATGCGATTGAAGGACGTCATGAGCCGCCCAAGCTCGTCGTGCCTCGTACCCGACACGCGCCGCGCATAGTTGCCGGCGGCAAAATCCTCTTCCGCACGCGTGAGCTCGACGATCGGCATTGTGACGTGCCTGCCCAGAAACCATGCGCCAATGACACCAAGCACGACACAGATGATGGCGAGTCCACCGACTCTGCTCAGCGTCTGGTACAACGGCGCCATGACTGTCGCCGTCGGCATCTCCACCCACACCAGCCATGGCGTCGACGGGACGTTCGTCGCCACGCCAAGCTGCTCGGATCCGCTTGGCGGCGTGTAGCGCGCAACCACGCCTCGCGCACCGCCACGAGAAGGACCTGCGACGCGCTTCGAGAGATCACTCCACACGTCCTCACCGCTGGCGTTCCCGATCATCAGGGTCGCGTCCTTTCCGATGAGACTGCTGATCATCTGTCCGCCGGTTCCACCGAATACGCGGGCCTGGACGAGGTAGCCAATCGTGTCGCCAGAAGCGCGAACGACGGGCGCCACGCCCGCGTACCACACCGTGTCGCCACGTAATGCCAATGGCTGCAGCCAATCGTGCGTCAGGCTGAAGCGGCGCACATCGCCCGCCGTCGTCCGCGCCGGGCACCTCGTCATCTCCTCGGCGCCCTTGAGCGGGCCGACCGCGAGCACCAGCTCGCAGCTCTTCGTCCAGAGCATTCGCGACGCGATCTGCGTGGGCGAGCGTTGGCTGGTGAGCGCGGCTGTGGCGGCGCTCTTCGCAGCGTCACTCGGTCGATCGAGCACCGCGAGCACCGCGGAGTCGCTTGCGATGGTGCGCGTCTCGGTTCGAAACCCGGTCGCGGATTCCCCGAGCATCGCCGCGAGGCGCTGTGACGCAACCAAGAGGCGATCAGCAGCCGCGGCGTCGATTACACGCTCCAGCTCGCGGTGAGCAAGCAAGCCAAACGTTGCGACCACCGCGCACAGCAGTGCGGCAATCAGCAACGGCAGCTTGCGGGAAAGCGGTTGGAAGAACTCTACAATTGGTCTTGCGATTCGCACCGTTTACAACCTCGCGTCCATTTCACCAGAGTATCGGAACGCGAGGCTGTAACGTTTAGCGCGATTTACTTCTTTTTTGCCTTGGCCGAGCCGGGCTCCCTGTACACCATGTTCTGCCCCGCGTAACCGAACTCGAGACCAGAGCTCTTTTCGACCAACTTGATGGCTTGCATGCCCGAATCGAGCGATGCGCGCATTGTGACCTTCTTCTCGAGCAGGGGCGGAGAGGGCACCCTGATCTCGTAGCCATACCAGCGTTTCATCAAGGCGAGCGTCTCCCGCAAAGACCGGTTCTCAACGGCAAGCGTTCCGCTCTTCCATCCCGCGGCTTCATCACGTTCCGACGCGCTCGCCACGTGCGAGCTGCCATCGTCGCGAGCGACGAGGCCGGCTCCTGCCGGCACCGATTGCAGGGAGTCGCCCAGTCGCACCTGCACCGATCCCTCCCACACGACCACCGTCACCGTTGAATCGGCCGGATACGCGCTCACGGTGAACGACGTTCCTGTCGCGACGATGACGGCCTTCCGCGCATACACCTCGAATGGTTTCTCGAGTCCTGGCGCGACGTCAAAGGTGGCGGCACCCTCGATCCCCACGCCGCGAAACGCTGCAGAGTATTCCGCCGGGATCATCAGCTTGGACTCGGGCGCCATGTGCGCGGCGCTTCCGTCGTTCAGGCTGATCGTTCCCGCCTTGCCGGCTGGCGTCGTGATGGGGCGCGCGTCCTGCGCGGTGACGGCCTTGGCAAGCTTGCCCTTTGCCGCCACGCGAGTCATCGCCTGCATGCCGACAATGACCGCCACGATGACCACGGCGCCCAGCACGAGCCCAAGCCAGACCGACTTCGATTTTCCGACCGAACCAATGTGTCCCGCTGCGTCGTGACGAGAGGCAGCGGCCACGGCGGCCGCCGCGCCGGGACTGTGCGCCTCCCCATGCAGCGCGTGCTGAATGTGCTCCCATGATTGCTCGGGAGTCGTCTCCACTGCGCTGTGGGCTTCGTGCGGCGCCGACCCGCCGAACCGGTGCGCCGAGGCTCGACGGCTCAGCGCACGTGCAGCGGCATGGTGTACATCATCCACGAGGAATTGATGCAGCTCCTCGGGGGTCTTCAGCTTGGCTCGAGCATCCCACGCTCGGACAAAGGCGCCTTCGACGACCTTCGTTGCCAGTGAGACTGCAGCGTCGCCAAGATCGGCGCGGGCTTCCACGCTGAGCGTGGAGTATTCGGTGAGGAAAGCGCGTTTCAGCGCATCCTCGTCCTGCAGCGCGGTGGGTTGCGCAGAGAGGGACGACGGCGCGGTGTCATCGCGCGGTGGAACCGACATCGACATGGTGGTCTCCAGTCGTGAAATTGTTCGACTGAAACGCGCACGTGAGCAGTTGCTTGCGCCCCGACTATACGCCAACGAACTCGGAGGCGCCAGTCGGGTCCACCCTGACAAAAAGTGACTACGTAACCACGAGCGTGTCCGCCGTCGCGTCATAGACGACGCTACGCGACGCGAGTGCGCGCGAGGCCGGTCCCTTCGTCACGGCGCCGGTGCTATTGAACCGGGCGCCATGATTCGGACAATCAAAAATCTGGCCCTGGATGTTCACCTTCGCGCCCTCATGCGTGCACGCCATGCCGAGTGCGATGAAGGAGCTCGCGCCCGTTCGCACCGCAGCGACGCCGGCCAGTGACCCGCCGGCGGTGCGAATCTCCACGGGCTGCCCAATGGTCGCGAGCCCCGCATAGTCGGACAGCTTCACCGTAATCGATCCACCTGGCAGCGGCCCCGTGCTCACCGCCGTCAGGTCGCTAACGGCACCGCACCCGGTCGCGATGATCGCGCCCGCCACCAACGCCACGCGTCCGAGGAAATCGCGCCGGCTGACGCAGCTCGCGCAACCGGTATTTCTCGTGTCTGTCATGGCGATTACACCGGGATGAATGCGGCCGTCCATTGGGGCAGGTTCAGGTCCTGCTGATAGAGCGTATCCACATCGACCACGAGCCCCTGTGCGTCTTTACGGATGGCAAGGCGATCCATGTCGCGCGTCGCGCGTCCGTCGATGAACGTGCCATCGGGCCGATAGTGCGACTTGTGCTTCGGACACATGAACTGCTTGTCGTCCGCGCTCCAGCGTAAAGCGGTGTTCTGGTGCGGGCAGCCCAGTGAAAAGGCATACACCTTACCAGCCGCGCGCGCGATGATGACGTTGTTATCCTTGTCGATCGACACACCGTCCGCCGCAGGAATGGGATAGCGCTTGTCCTCGTGGCGATCTCCGCGACGCGGCGCCAGCGCACTCAGCTCGCCAACCGCTGGCATCGCGTCCGCCGTACGGGCGCCAAGCCCGAGCATGCCGAGTGACGCCAGCGCAAGCGCTCCGGCACGCAGGAATTCCCGGCGCTCGATCGCTGCTGGCGCATGCAACGCATCACGCAGCGAGCAGCCGCCGCACTCCGCGCCCTCGTTCGTGAGTGGGTTATGTATGTCAGTCATGGAGTCATATCCTGTTGTGTCACGTGAGAGCGTCGATGTACGCAGTGATACCCGAATGTGCGCACACTGATCCGGCCTGTTCGCTCGTGGTCGCCATCCAGGAGAGCGTTACCGCAACGACCGCCAGCCGTTGGCTCCATCGAGCAGCGCGAGCCACCTGGACGCGAGAACGGCAGCCGGTCCTGCGTCCGCCGTGCCAATGATCTGACACGGCAAACGTCAACCTCCCTGTGCAACAAAGGGCCCCGCGTTCGCGAGACCCTCTGCGTCACAGCCAACTGTGTTCAGAGTGCCGGCGGCTTCATCATCATCCCGCCCATGCGCATTTTCATCTCGGCGACATTCTTGTCGAAGATCGCCTGCTGCTCGGTGGTGAGCACGGCGCGGACTTCAGGCACCATCTTGTCGCGAACCGCCATCATTCGCTTCATCGCGTCAGAAGGATCGGTGGCCATCGCTTCGCGCGCAGCCTTGCTCTGGTCTGCGTACTTGACGGTGATCGCTTCCAGCTTGGTCTTCTGCGCTTCACTGAGCTCGATACCGGCGAGCTGCGCGTTTCCTCGGGCGCGCGCCGCCTCCGGAGCTCCCTGCTGCGGCGTGGCCGCGGCCTGCGCGCCGGCGCCGGTCGCGCTTGCGATCACGAGTGCCGTACTGAGGGCCGCTATATGAAAAGCTTTCATTCAAGTTCCTTGAGTTTGGTGAGACGTACTGAATGGCGCTGTGCAGTTTGCTGCTGAGTATCTACCCGCCGAGCCGCGCGTTGGTCCGCGTGGGGCGCCACTCGACGGCACTTGGACGAATCGCGCGAATGTAAAGTCACCGTATGTTGCGAATCCACGAATCAAGAACAAAGCAACTGCGCCGTCAGTTGTTGCTGTTGCTAACGGCAGGTCCAGGATTCGTTCAACGTGGTTCCCGACGCTCGTCCCAACACCGTCCCTCAATCCGCCTGTAGCAGCCCCAGACGCAGACAGAACTGCACGTAGTCCGACCGGTGCGACAGCGACAGCTTCTCCGTAATCCGCTGCTTGTACGTCTCCACCGTCTTGGGGCTGATGAACAGCTTTTCCCCGATCTCGGATGCCGAGTGGCCTCCGGCAACGAGCACGAGTACGTCGCGCTCGCGCTCGCTCAGCTGCTGATACTTGTCGCGCTCATCCGCATGTTCGGCCCGACGGGCCACGGCGCGCGCCAACGTGAGCGACGCCGACGGCTGCACGTAAATGCTTCCCGCCGCCACCGCACGCACCGCGTCGGCGAGCTCGCGATCCGCCGCGTTCTTCACCAGATAACCAGACGCACCAGCCTCCAGGAGCGTGATGAGGTATTCGTCCTCCGTATGCATCGTGAGGATGAGCACGCGCGTCTTGGATCCGCTCGCGACCAACTCCTTCGTCGCCGCAAGGCCATCCATCTTGGGCATGTCGAGATCGAGCACCGCGATATCCGGTGCAAGTCGTTCCACGAGCGACAGCGCGTCGCGCCCGTTCGTCGCCTCACCCACTACCTCGATATCCTTCGCTGCGCCGAGGAGCGCCTTGAGCCCGGCACGCACCACAAGGTGGTCGTCAGCGAGGATGACACGAACGACATCGGGTCGTAATTCGGACATGCGTGGATCCCTTTTCTGGGCCGTGGCGAGGATGCCCGTCAGGACATCTTCCTTGGTTGCGGCGGTCTTCTGCATCTTACTTCGCCACCACGAGCGCCGTCACCATCCCGAGCATTCCATGTTCACTCTCGGCATGCGGAAGGATATTGCAGTGAAACGCCCAGGCAGTGAGGTCGAAGCACTTCACGCCTTTCTCCATGCGCGCGGCCAGCGGCTGATTGCCCTTGCCGGCTGTCTTGGCTGGAAACGACTTGATGCCGTTCTCGTGCATGGCATCCATCGCACCGGCGGCAGCGCGTATCGTTGCCGGCGTCGCCACCGGAGGCACGGGCGGCGCGGCCGAAACTCCTGCTTTGTGAAGAAGAGCGCGGCGCGACGCTGTCGTCTGCGCAAGCGCGCTGAGGTTGCCTGCGGGAGTCGTGTGCTCTGACATTGGCCCGTGCTCGAGGGGACATTGATGGCGCCCTTGAGTCTCGTCGCCACGGCCCTCACGCGATGTCAGGGAGAAACGGGATGATTTCGCGCTCGACCCTTACGTTGTGTCGGTAGTTCTCCTGACACAGGCTGGCTCACGGGATAAATTTGAAACCATGAAAGACGCTGCCCTCGCTGCCGAACGCGCCTCAATGAAGAAGTGGTTGCCCTCCGAACTGTTTTCGGGGCTCCTGGCAATTGCGGCTGATGCCGTCATCGCCGTGGACGACGAGCAACGAATCATCTTCTTCAATGAGGGAGCGGAAACGATATTCGGATGGACGGCGGAAGAGGTGGGCGGCAAGTATCTCGAGATGCTGTTGCCTGAGCGATTTCGCGCGTCGCACCGAGGGCACGTGCAAGGCTTTGGCGCCGCGCACGGGCGCGCGCGACTCATGGGTGAGCGCCAGCAGATCAGTGGCCGGCGCAAGTCGGGCGAAGAGTTTGGCTGTGAAGCAGCCATCCAGCGCATCGACATTACGGGCCGAACGGTCTACGCGGCGGTGCTGCGCGACATCTCCGCACGCCAGCGCGCCGAGGAACTCCTGCATCAGGCCATTCGCGCGCGCGATGAAGTGATGGGCATCGTATCGCATGACCTGCGCAATCCCGTTAGCGCCGTGAAGATGCTGGCAGCGAGCATTCTCGACAGTCACGGGCAACATGACCTCGACCCATCCGTGATCGAGCGCATCTCGGTAATCCGGCAAGCCGCCGAGCAGATCGATACGCTCATCCAGGATCTGCTGGACATCGCGCGTCTCGAAGGTGGGTCGCTCCAGGTTGCCGCGAGTCCGACGCCTGTTATTTCGCTCATTGAACGCAGCGTTGCGGCGCTGCGGCCACTGGCAGAGGCGAACGGCGTCTCGCTGCACACGGGCAGTTATCCAGCCGCATTGCATGTACACGCGGACGCCGACCGCGTCATTCAATTGTTGTCGAACCTCGTTGGCAATTCCATCAAGTTCACACCGGACGGCGGCCGTGTGGCGATCGAGGTCCACCCGCGCGACACCGAAGTGGAGTTCGAGGTAACCGACGACGGACCGGGTATCGACGCCGAAGTGATACCGCTTGTATTCGACCGCTTCTATCAGGCGGACAGTTCGGGACGACGCGGATCACGCCAGGGTGCAGGACTTGGCTTGCCGATCGCGCGTGGCATCGTCGAGGCACACGGCGGCCGGATCTGGATCGAAAGTCAACCGGGCAGTGGCACGACGGTGCGCTTCACGCTTGGTCGCGCGCCTGACCTGGAGCCAGCCGCATCCTAATTTCCACCACTCGTCGCTCACTCCTTGATGACCGCACATGCACATTGAATTCGCAGGTGCCGCCCGCGAAGTAACGGGTTCTTGCCACATCGTGCGCGCCAACGGCGCAACCATCCTCCTCGATTGCGGCCTGTTTCAGGGACGCCGGCATGAGGCCGAGGCAAAGAATCGCGTCGTGCCATGCCCCATTCCGGAAATCGACGCGGTCATCCTGTCGCACGCACACCTCGATCACGCGGGGCGGTTGCCCTTTCTCGCCGCCAACGGATACAGCGGCCCAATCCACGCGACGAGCGCGACGGCTGACCTTACCGCGATCATGTTGGCCGACAGCGCCCGCATCCAGGAGAGCGATTACGCATTCCTCTCGCGCCACGGAAAGGCGGTGACCCCACCGCTCTATGGCAGCGCGGATGCAGAGCACGTCCAGCAGCTGATCCAACGCCACGAGTATGGCGACTGGTTCACGGTGAGCCCGGGCGTTCGCGCTCGCTACACCGACGCCGGTCACATACTCGGTTCCGCATCTGTGGTGCTCGAAGCGACCGAGGGAACGACGACATCATGCCTCATCTTCTCCGGCGACATCGGCCGCGCGGGCCTGCCAATCATCCGTGATCCCGATCCACCAGTCGATTCGGCCAATCTCGTCATTCTCGAATCGACGTACGGCGATCGCGATCACGAAAGCGTGGCGACGGCGCGCGCCCACCTCGCGAAGGTCGTTCGCGAAACGGCCGCGCGTGGTGGGCGTGTTCTCATTCCGGCGTTCGCGGTCGGCCGTGCGCAGGAGTTGGTGTATGACCTGCACGTCCTCGCGCGCGACCGAGAAATTCCATCGATTCCAATCATCATCGACAGTCCGCTCGCGAATGCAGCCACCGCCGTGTTCGAGCGCAACACCGACATCTTCGACGACACCGAAGCGCCAGTTCGCGACTTCGAGCATCTCTTCCGTTTCGAACTGCTGTCGCAGACCGCAACGTCGGCGGAATCGAAAGCCCTGAACGATCGCGTGGGTCCGATGATCATCATCGCCGGCTCCGGCATGGCCGAAGGTGGACGGATCGTCCATCACTTGCTGCACGGCGCGTCAAATCCGCGCAACACGGTGCTCATCGTTGGCTTTCAGGCGCAACACACACTTGGACGACGCATCGTGGAGCGGCAGGACGTCATTCGTGTGCTCGGGCAAGAAGTCCCGTTACGCGCCCATGTCGAAGT
>JBDTMO010000029.1:0-17241 GCA_039934235.1 bacterium
TGGCTGGGCGGGGGCGGCTCGCAGATGCGGCAGACCCGCTTGCAGTGGCTGACCGAAGCCGAGGAGCGCCACGAATCCGAGGCCGATGCACCAACGAAGGCCACGGGCCATCTTCATCGACGTGTGGCTCGGCAAGGAAAGCGGGGTGGAGCTCGTGCGGTGGATCGCGGAGCAACATCCACTGCTTTTCGAGCGCGTCACGTTCGTTACGGGGGAGCTTGTCGAACAGGGCGACAACTGGGCGCAAGGCGGCAAGATCGAGCGGCCTGTCATCCGGAAGCCTTTCGAGCTCGCGGCGCTGGCGCAGTACATCGATGATGCGGGGCATCGCGCGGGCACGTAACGTGTAGGGGTGTCCCGTCCCGTGACCCCTAAAGTAGAGACCGGCTCGCCACTTTCCGAATCACTCGACGCGCTCCCATTGCGAGTCGAGCGGCGCAGCGCGCCCGCAGTGGCGGGCCCCAGTTTCTCCCGCGGACTGTGGCGAATCGCCGCTGCGGACGTCTCGAGCGGCAACATCGTCGAATTGCTCCATGATGGGCCAGCGACCTTCGACGCCATGTGCGCAGCCATCGAGTCGGCGCGCGAAACCATTGTGCTCGAGCAGTACATCCTGCGTTCGGACGATTGCGGCCGGCGTGTCGGTGACGTCCTGATCGCTGCTGCTGCACGCGGGGTGGACGTTCGTGTGCTCAGCGACTGGATTGGCATGCTCGGGATCCAGTCGAGTTTCATCACATCGCTCAAGCGGGCCGGCATCCAGCATCGCGTCTTCAACCCGCCGGGCTTTCGGCCGTGGTTCGGCCTCATACCGCGTGATCACCGCAAGCTGCTCGTTGTGGATTCGTCTGTCGGTATCACGGGCGGCGTCGGAATTGGCGACGAATGGATGGGAAAGACGAAGCGGCGCGGAGCGCGCTGGCGGGACACGTCGGTCCGTATCGAGGGGCCAGCTGCGCACGACATGCAGCAGGCCTTCGAAACGATGTGGGAGCGCGCGCACAAGCGAGAACGACGCGGATCGCATCGCCTGACACATCGCGCGGCGCGCGGCGCGCATCTCGACCCCGCGACGGCCGAGCCTGCGCTCGTCGGCATCATCGAGGGAGAGCCACTGCGACTCCGGGTAGCGCGGGCCCTCCAAATGCAGGCGATTTCGGCGGAGCGCTCGATCTGGATCGCAAACGCGTACTTCGTGCCGAGCTGGTCGGAGGTCGAGGCGCTCCTGGGCGCAGCGCGCGACGGTGTGGACGTGCGCATCCTCGTGCCGGCGCGCAATGATCATCCGTGGGTGTCGTTCCTGACACGCCGGTATTACCGCCGCCTTCTCACGAACGGCGTGAAGATATGGGAGTGGAAGGGCGCGATGATGCACGCGAAGACAAGTGTCGTCGACGGTCGCTGGGTGCGGGTTGGATCGACGGACTTCAACCCGCTCGGCGTCGCGATCAACTACGAGCTCGACGCTGTCATCGAGGATGCCGCGCTTGGTGCCAAGGCCGAGGCGATGTTCCTGGAAGATCTCGAGCAATCGCGCGAAATCACGATGCGCAGCCGTTTCCTCAGGAGGTCATGACCGAGCACGAACGTTGCGCTCTGCGATGTATGCACTGGATTCGACGAACACACCTTGCCCTGCCCGCGCTCCTGGTCGCGATAGCATTTCCTCCAGCGGCGGCGCAGGCCGACACCGCGACGCGCTCGACGGTCCAACTCTTCACCTACCGTGATGGAGCGCTCGCAGCGGGAGTCATGCTCGGCGCGTTGTTCGCGCGTCGTCTCGACGAGCACTACGCGCATCGCCTCCAGGATTCCTCGACGCAGGCGAATGCGAGGTTGCACACGCTCGCGACGTTCGTGCGAACGACGGCGGCGCCGGGCGCGCTGATCATCGGGACGTCGATGTACGCCACAGGGCGCCTGGCAAAGAACGACCATCTGGCATCGCTGGGACTTCATGGCACCGAGGCGCTGATGCTTGGTGAGGTCGCGGGCGGAGTGCTCAAGGGTTTCATCGGCCGGCAGCGGCCATATGTCACCCCAGAAAACTCGCATAGCTTTGGCTTCATGCGCGGATTTGGGGGAGGCGATAAGTTCCGCTCGTTTCCATCCGGGCATTCACTGGCGGCCTTCGCGGCGGCGGCCGCGGTGTCCAGCGAGACGTCGGGTTGGTGGCCGAATACGCGGTGGATTTTCGGGCCGGCGCTGTATGCTGGTGCGACGCTTACCGCCGTTTCGCGGATGTACGACAATCGGCACTGGGCGAGCGATGTCATCGTTGGCGGAGGACTCGGCACGTTCGCCGGCTTGAAGGTGATTCGTTACAACAACGCGCATCCAGGCAATAAGCTCGATCGATGGCTGCTTACTGGCTCACTCATTCCGACTGCCGACGGCGGACACGCGCTGCGGTGGTCGCTCGTGCCCGGTGTTTCGCTAGGGAGCTCACCGAAGGGGCCGTGAACGCCTTTCCCTCGTGAAGCGCGGGCCCAAGAGCGGAATCTTCATCATCGCGCCGATTCTCGGCCCCGTGGGCGACCACATCGCGGAACTGCAGGGTGAACACGACCCGCGGATTCTCACGCTCGGCCGGCCGCACGTCACGATTGCCGGCTCGTCGGGCATTGGTCCGATCACCGCGAATACGCCAATCGAGGAGCTCGAGGAACGGCTGAGCGGCATTGCGGCCGAGACGGCGCCGATCACGCTGCGTTTCGGTCGGCCGACGAAGTTCATGCAGACGGAGATTGTCGTCCTTCCGCTCGACCCACATGGGCCGCTTCGCGCGCTGCACGAGCGCATCAAGCTGAGCGGACTCCGGAGCGCGCCGCCGCGATTTTTCTTTACGCCGCACGTGACGCTGAGCCTCTATCGTGAGCTTCCGAAAGAGGCGCTGAACGCGCTGCTGCGCGAGAAATTCGATGACCCTGTGGTCGTGAGCCTGATCGAGGTTCACTTGACGCACGACACGGGAGAGTCTCGCAAGTTGCTCAGCCTGGAGCTTTTGGGTGAACGGTGAACGGTGAACGGTGAACGGTGAACGGTGACGTGAACAGTGAACGGAAGACGGAGGACGGTGAACGGAACTCTGTTTTTGAGTCCATATTGGCCGACATGTCGGCCGAGTCAGCCGCGTCATTTACCGCGCTGGTGGTCGAGCATCTTTCCCAGACACGCTCTGGCGATGGGCCCGTAAGCACCGCGCTGAGCACAGAACAGATCGCAGCGCGGTTCGATGAACCGCTTCCGCTGCACGGCGCGTCACTGGAGTCCGTGATCGCGCGCCTGCGCGACGATGTGATGGCCGACTGCAATCGTCTCAACCATCCGCGCGCCGTGGGGCACCAGGTGTCGGCGCCACTGCCTGCCGCGATCTGGACGGAGTGCGTCATCAGTGCGCTCAACCAGTCGGTGGCGGTGGCGGAGATGTCGCCGACGGCAACGGCAATCGAGCATCGCGTCATCCGCTGGATGTGTGATCTCGCCGGCTACGCCGCCGGTTCGGGAGGCACGCTCACGAGCGGAGGTACGGAGGCAACGCTCACAGCGCTGCTTGCTGCCCGCGCAGCGGCGATTCCGGACGTATGGACGAATGGTGTCGGAGCAAATCCGCCCGTCGTCATCTGTGGCACGCACACGCACTATGCGGTCTCGCGCGCTGTTGGGGAGCTCGGGATTGGGATGCGGAATGTCGTCGTCGTTCCGTCGCGCGAATGGTCGATGGACACCGATGCGCTTGCAGCCACCCTCGACCAGCTGGCGCGCGAAGGCCGGGAGGTGATGGCTGTCGTGGCGACGGCCGGTTCGACGGCGACCGGTTCATTCGACGACCTCGAGGCGATTGGCGCGATCTGCGAATCGCGCGACATATGGCTTCACGTGGACGCCGCACATGGTGGATCTGCACTCTTGAGCGCGCGGCATCGCCATCGCTTGCGAGGCATCGAACGAGCAAGGTCGATCGCATGGGATCCGCACAAGATGATGTTGCTTCCGTTGTCGGCCGGGCTGCTGCTCGTCCGTGACGAACGCGTGCTCGAGGCGGCGTTTTCGCAGCGCGCTCCATACCTCTTCCACGGCGCCGAGGGTGCGCGCGTGTGGGATCAAGGGGTGCGAAGTTTCCAGTGCTCGCGTCGAGCGGACGTAATCAAGCTCTGGGTGGCGCTCCAACGGTATGGCGCCAATGGCATCGGTGCGCTGTACGATCAGCTGTGCGACGTGACCGGCGCGATGCATGATTTGCTTGTCGCACATCCGTCGTTCGTCGTGCTGCATGCGCCTGCGGCGAACATCCTCTGCTTTCGTTATGTCGGTGACGGTTCGCTCGACGACGCGGTGCTCGACGCGACGAATCGCGAATTGCGTGAGCGATACAACCGTTCCGGCGCGGGATGGATAACGGCCACGGACCTCGACGGTCAGCGCGTGCTGCGCGTAACGATCATGAATCCGCGTACGACTCCGGAGCACATGCAGGAGATTGTAAACGGGTTGGCGCGCGAAGCGGGCTCATTGGTAAAGGGCTAGTGCAAAGATAAGTGCAGGGGGGAAGTTCATCCGCAGGGAGTTCCACATTGTCATCCCGCACGAGCGACTGCTCGTGTCGGGATCCACGATACGTCGCTCATGGCCGGTCACGCCGCGGCGAGAGGAGATCCCACTCGCTTCGCTCCTGCGGGATGACAGACCGGAGGTGTTGCGTTAACAAGACAGGCTGTCGGAACTCTCCCGTAGCCGCGAGATTGGTGTCCGGGCAACCACTACAGCACCTCCACACCAACCGCCATGAAAGCCAACTCCATCCTCGAAACGATCGGCAACACACCTCACGTTCGCATCAACCGTCTCTTTGCCGACGTCGCTGCGCCAAACGTCGAGGTCTGGCTGAAGCTGGAGCGAGCGAATCCCGGTGGCAGCATCAAGGACCGCATCGGCCTCGCGATGATCGAGGATGCGGAGCGCCGCGGTGTGATCACGAAGGGCTCTGTCATCGTCGAGCCGACGTCGGGCAACACGGGGATTGCGCTCGCGATGACCGCGGCGGTGAAGGGTTATCGCGTGATTCTCTGCATGCCCGATTCATTCTCGGTCGAACGGCGCCGCCTGCTCGTGGCGTATGGCGCCGAGCTCGTGCTCACGCCGCGCGAACTTGGCATCAACGGCGCCATCGCGAAGGCCCAGGAGATCGCTGCCGCCACGCCGAATTCGTGGATCCCGCAGCAGTTCGAGAATCCCGCCAACGTCGAGATTCACAAGAAGACAACGGCCCAGGAAATTCTGCGCGACTTCCCCGAGGGGATCGATTTCCTCATCACCGGAGTAGGGACCGGCGGCCACATCTCCGGCGTGAGCGAAGTGCTCAAGGAGTCGATGCCGAAGCTTCAGACATTCGCCGTGGAGCCTGCGAAGTCGACCGTGTTGAGCGGCGGCACGCACGCGCCGCATAAGCTGCAAGGCATCGGCGCAGGCATCATCCCGAAGAACTTCCACGCATCGGCCGTCGACGGATACATCCAGGTCACCGAAGAGGACGCATTCAGCTATGCGGTCCGCTCGGCCAAGGAAGAAGGGATTTTCGTCGGCGCATCATCCGGGGCGGCGCTTGCCGCAGTGGCGAAGAAGCTTCCCGAAATCCCGACTGGGAGCACGGTGCTGGCTTTCTGCTACGACACGGGTGAGCGCTACCTGTCCGTCGAAGGGCTGTTTCCTACAGCGCCTTCTTGATCGCGGCTTCGATGTTCTGGTCGCCACCGACGCCGGTGTAGACGACCTTCCCGTTCTTGTCGAGCACGACGACGTACGACGTCGCCGGTACATCCCACTTACCGGTGGCGTCGCCCTTCGTGTCGAAGAGCTGCTCGCCCGGCACCCCGTGCTTCGCGACGTGCAGCTTCACGCGATTCACGCTCTGATTCACGCTCACCGCGACGGCGACGAACTTCACTTTCGTACCGTAAGCTGCCTGCGCCCTTTTCATCGCGGGCAGCAGCGCTTCACAGTTCTCGCACCACGTCGCCCAGAACTCGATCACCGCCGGACCCTTCGCGATCTGCGCGAGGTCGACCGTCTTTCCATCGAGCGTCTGGAGCGAGGCGCTCGGTGCCGTGGTGCCAATGGCGAGCCCGGAATCCTGCGCGCGCGCCACCTGCGGCATTGGAAGCGTCATTCCACCGGCGATGAGCGTCGCGCCAAGCAGGACGCGAAAGAATCCGTTGATCATATGAGTAGTTGTCCCATCTTCACGAGGTAGTACTCGGCGGCACCGAGCATGACGAGCGCGAACACTTTCTTGACCGTTACCATCCAGGCGCCGGCACGAGGCAGGCGCGCCAACCCTCCGGTCGACAGACCGACCACCACGAGCAGCGCACACATGCCGAGCGAAAACGTCAGCAGGTAGACGAACCCGAGCATCGCGCTGTGCGTCACCGTGACCCACGTGAGCACGGCAGCCATCACCGGGGCCGAACACGGAGCCGCGACGAGGCCCGACATTGCGCCCATCCCGAGCGCGCCGGAAAACCGCCCCGCCGTCCCCAAATTCGCGGCGCGCGACATGATACCCGCCGGAAGCCGGATCGGTACCACGTCCATCATGCTCAGCCCTGCCAGGATGAGCACGTTTGCCATCGCAAAATAGAGCCACGGATTCGTACTCACGCTGCCGAACAACGTGCCGGTAAGTCCCGCAAACACGCCGAGGGCCGAGTAGACCAGCGCGAGCCCGACGACGTACGTGAGCGTGAGGAGCAGCGGCCGCAGGCGTGAAGGCGCCTCGCCCGTCGATTGCCCGCCAACGATGGCCGCCGTAATCGGGATCATCGGATAAACGCACGGCGTCAAGCTCGTGAGCACGCCGCCAAGAAACAGGGCGGGGAGCGCAAGGAATGGATTGCCGTTGAGGAGCTGCTGTGAGATGGAGGCGTCGGCCACGAAATCGGAGTTGACGGTAAGGACGAAAGTTATCGCGGCGCCTAATCCGCGGCAGGCTTCGCTATCGGCGCTCCACAGTTTTCGCACACCTGCCTACTGTCGGCGCCGGGCCAACGGCTGCATCGTACGATGATAAGTGGCGCACCATGCGTCCCGTTCCCCACCTGCCGGAGTTCGCTCATGGGGCCTTGGCGGCTCCCCTCCGTACGATGGCCGCTGCTCCTGCTCATGGTGAGCATCGGCTTCACCACACTCGGCGTTTTCGAGGCCAATCGCGCGATTCGCTCGCAGCGGAGGGTCGCGGAGCACGCCCTGCACGACTACGCCGGTTTTGTGGCGTGGAGCTATGGGCAGCACCTGCGCGAGCTGTTTGCGGCCGGCACGCAGGAAGCGCTCGGGGCGGTGAACCATGGCGACGAGATGCACTCGTTTCCCAAGGTGCCGAGTGCGGCGGGTCTTCCGCACTACCTGCCGATGGACCCGCACTGCAACTGTCATCGCGCACGCAACGGCCCCAACCCATCGGCGTTTTTCGCCTACGTGCTGGGCAGCGACACGCTCGGCGTCGCCTTCAACACGCATCCGAATCCTGCTGAGGGCTGGGAGGTGGATCGCCCGTTGCCGGTCGAGTATCCGAACGCATATCGCGGGGCGTACACGCGCGCGGAACGCCGATGGATCAATGACACACTCACCGCGCAAATCCACGCACGGAAAAATGATGGGAAGTTCCCCATTGTCCTTGCGACGCACGACTCGTTGCCGCGGATGCTCGTGTACACGCTCATGCCCACGACGTGGGGCGACACGCTCGTCTATGGCGCCGAGTATGCGCGCCAGGATGTGGAGCGCGTGCTCGCCGAGGTGATGTACGCGCGCGGCCTGCTGCCGGAAACGTTCGCCAGCGGCCATTCCATACGTGAAATGGTGCAGCTGCAGGTGACGGACGCCCGCGGCGACCTGCTCTTTCAATCGGAGCCAGTGCGCGAGTGGGCGCTGGACGACACGGTCCGATTGCCCACCAGCTTTGGATCGCTGCGCGTTCGCGCGCAGATCAATCCTGCGATGGCCAATTCGCTCGTCATTGGCGGCCTGCCCAAATCGCGACTGCCATTTCTGCTCGGGCTGCTCGCGGTGGCGGCGGCATTGTCGTTCGTCGCGATGGGACAGATCCGACGTGAGGGCGAGCTCGCTCGCCTGCGGGCCGATTTCGTTGCGAGCATTTCTCACGAGCTCCGCACGCCGCTGGCACAGATGCGGCTCTATCTCGAGACGCTGCGCCTTGGACGGTTTACGACGGAGGATCAGCGCAACTGGTCGCTCGACAATGTGCAACGCGAGACGACACGGTTGTCGCACCTTGTCGAACGTGTGCTTCGGTTCTCGCGCACCGGACGCTCCGATGATGATGCGCGTGAACGAGTCGATGCCGCGGCGGAAGTACGGCGCATCGTCGAGGAATTTCAACCGCTCGCCGCGGCGCGTGGTGCGAGCGTGACGTTGGTGGCAGACGCGGTGCCCCTGCTTGTGCTGCGGCCCGCGGCGCTGCGCCACATCCTGCTCAACTTGCTCGACAACGCAGTGAAGTACGGGCCGAGCAACCAGACGATTCGCGTGCGCGTCCACGCCAAGGGCAACGAGGTGCGCATCGAGGTGGCGGACGAAGGGCCGGGTGTGGCCGAGCGCGATCGTGTGTCGGTGTGGGGCGCGTACGTTCGGGGAAAGTCGGCGAATCACGCGGGTGGATCGGGGCTCGGACTTTCGATTGTGCATGATGTGGTGACGCAGCACGGTGGGCGCGCGTGGATCGAGACCTGCGGGCCGGACGAGGCGACTCGTCATCCTGAGCGGGCGGAGCGAATGGAGACTTGTCATCCTGAGCGAGCGAAGCAAATAGAGACTTGTCATCCTGAGCGAGCGGAGCGAGTCGAAGGATCTGCACCTGCCGTTGCGCCGTCGTCAAACGCTCGTGGCGCGCTGTTCATCGTTGCACTGCCCGCTGTACTCGACCCAACCCCTGCCGTCGAACACCTGCCGGTCGTCGAAGCGGTGCTCGGCTGATGGCGCGCATTCTGGTCGTCGAAGACAACCTGCAGTTGGCGGAGGGCATCGCGTACAACCTGCGGCATGAGCAGCACGAAACGCGCATTGCGGAAGATGGTCGCGCGGCGCTGAGCGCCGTGCGCGAGTGGTCGCCCGAGCTCGTGATTCTCGACCTGATGCTTCCAGTGCTCGACGGCTACGAAGTGCTCGCGGCAATCCGGAGGGACCAGAATCATGTACCGGTGATCATCCTGAGTGCGCGCGGTGAGGAGGCCGACAAGGTGCGCGGCTTTCGTCTCGACGCCGATCAGTATGTCACGAAGCCATTCGGTGTCCTCGAATTGCTCGAGCGCGTTGCGGCGCTGCTCAGGCGCAGTGCGGCGCGCACGGTAGTCGAGTCGCCGTCGTCATGCATTCGATTTGCCGATGTCGTCGTCGATACGTCGGCGCGCACGGTGAAGCGCGGTGATCAGGCATGCCTGCTAACGCCCAAGGCGTTCGAGTTGCTCCTGGCGCTGATTCGCCGGAATGGATCCGTGGCATCGCGCGAGGAATTGCTGCGAGAAGTGTGGGGCTACGGTGCCTTCGTGCTCTCGCGCACGGTGGATTCGCACATCGCGGAGCTCAGGCGAAAGCTCGAGGCTGATCCCGCGAAGCCAAGGCACATCCTGACCGTGTGGAAGATCGGCTATCGGTTCGACACGGCGTAAGCGCTGTCATCCCGAGCGCGAAGCGATGTGCTGTCATCCTGAGCGAGCGAAGCGACGTGTTGTCATCCTGAGCGAGCGAAGCGAGGTGTTGTCATCCTGAGCGAGCGAAGCGAGTCGAAGGATCTGCACCACCGCCGTTCACATCACAACTCCTGCACATTCCCGGCACCGAAGCGTCATCACTTCAAACCCGCGCTGCTACATCATGCGTCAGCGCTGGACTCTCGAGCATCGTCTCCGCCCCGACAGAGGACTTCATGTCGCCCACTCGTTTCGCATTGTCTCGCGTTTGTTCGGCACTCGTACTCGCCGCAACGATCAACACCGCGCACGCACAGTCGGTGCGCCCCACCCGCGCCGATCTTACCGTTAATTCTGCATGGCTTGCCGACCACCTGAAGGACGCCGACCTCGTCCTGCTCCATGTCGGCGACAAGGCGGAATACGAAAAGGCGCACATTCCAGGCGCGCGATTCGTCCAGATGCAGGACGTGTCCGTCTCGAGCATGGATCACGACAAGGGCCTCATGCTCGAGTTGCCCAACACCGACACGTTGCGCGCACATCTCGCCGCACTCGGCATCTCTGACAACTCGCGCGTGCTCGTGTATTACGGCAACGACTGGGTGTCGCCGAGTACGCGCATATTGCTCACGCTCGACTATGCGGGCCTGGGCGCGCGGAGCGCACTGCTCGACGGCGGAATGAATGCGTGGAAAGAGGCTGGGCATGCCGTTACTGCGGAGGCAACGAAGCAGGTGACCGGACAGCTCGCCCCACTGAAGACGCATCAAGTGGTCGTGGACGTCAACTACGTCCAGTCTCGCCTGAAGGATCCTGCGTTTCACCTCATCGATGGCCGAGCGGCGGTGTTCTACGATGGCGTCGAGATGGGTTCGGGGCGTAAGGGGCACATCGCTGGTGCGCACAATGTTCCGTTCACCGAGGTGACTGACGACAAGTTGCGCCTCAAGAGCGCCGATCAACTCGCCGCGTTGTTCGCGAAGGCTGGTGTTGGTCCGCGTGACACGGTCGTGGCGTACTGCCACATCGGGCAGCAGGCGACGGCTGTGCTGTTTGCGGCGCGCACGTTGGGTCATCCGGTGTTGTTGTTCGACGGCTCGTATCAGGAATGGGGTCGTCGTGCAGACTTGCCGATCGAGAATCCCGCTGACGGCGGCAAGAAGCAATGAGCGACTCCGCGCGGCGTATGTCTCGCCCTTACGCTGATCCATATCTCACCGGGGTAGCACTCGGCCTCGTGCTTCTCGCTGCCTTCGTGCTCGTTGGGCGTGGGCTCGGTGCGAGTGGTGCGTTCGCAAGTGTTGCGGCGTCGGCGGTGGATGTGGTGTCGAGCAGTGCCGCGCGGAGCAACAGCTTCTTCGCCGATCATCTGGACGCGGGCGGTCCGTTGCGCGATTGGTTGGTGATCGAACTGGTCGGCGTGTTTGTCGGTGCATGGGTGTCGGCCAGGCTTGCGGGGCGAGTTCGTCTCGAGGTCGAACGCGGAGCGCGCAGCAGTGTGCGCGGTCGGCTTACGGCGGCAGCAGGCGGGGGCGCAGTGATGGGAGTGGGCGCGGTGCTCGCCCGGGGCTGCACGAGTGGACAGGCGTTGACAGGTGGTGCGCTCCTCAGCGTTGGGAGTTGGTTGTTCATCGTCGGGGCTTTTGCAGCGGCGTACGCGGTGGCGCTGTTGCGTCGCGGAGCGTGGGCGTGATGGCGCCGTTCTCGGAGTTTGGAGCGCTTGGCCCGCGCGGCGTGCTCGTCGCCGCGTTCGTCATCGGCGTTGCGTTCGGCGCGTGTCTCGAGCGGTCGGGTCTGGGGAGCGCGCGCAAGCTGATGGGTCAATTCGACTTTACGGATCTCGCGGTGTTCAAGGTGATGTTCACCGCGATCGTAACGGCGATGCTCGGCCTGTTCTGGCTGTCGAAGCTTGGCGTGCTGGATTTGGGGCGAGTGTATTTGCCCGAGACGTTCGTGCTGCCGCAGTTGGTTGGTGGCTTGATTTTCGGCGTCGGTTTCGCCCTGGCTGGCTTGTGCCCTGGGACGTCGTGCGTCGCTGCGGCTACGGGTCGCGGGGATGGTCTTGCGGTGATGATCGGAATGTTTGGTGGCGTGCTTGCCGCGGGCATCGCGTTGCCGACGTTCGCGAACTTCTTCACGAGCACGGCACGTGGCGGTCTTACGCTGCCGCGTGTGCTTGGTGTGTCGGAGGGAGTCGTCATCCTGGGCATCGTGGCGATTGCGTTGGTTGGCTTCGCGCTCGCACCGCGTGTGGAGAGACGCGCATGACTGGCGTCCCGCACAAACGAGCGCTGCGAGTGCGTGGCGTCAGCCAGGAGGTGCACCGCGAGGAGGTGCAGATCCTTCGACTCGCTGCGCTCGCTCAGGATGACAACGGACTCGCTGCGCTCGCTCAGGATGACATGCGTTGCCTCACCCGCCAAGGATGACAATGCGCCGCGCGCTTGCCCTCGTGGCTGCGATACTTGCGGTGCTTGCCGCCGTAAGCGGGTCCTCACGCCCATCGCGCGGAGTGAAGGTCGACGTCGCAGCACTCGCGCACGACATCGAGCGCGAGGACGATCATGTCACCGCCATCGAGCTCGCGGAGTGGATCAAGGATCGCAAGCCCGGGCTTCGTGTGCTCGACATCCGTTCCGACTCCGAGTTCGCAGCGTTTCATGTTCCCTCCGCGGAGCGTGTGCCGCTTAGCGCACTCGCCGCAATGAAGCCGAATGCGAATGAGACGCTGGTGCTCTACTCCGAAGGTGGCGCGCACGCCGCACAGGGTTGGGTGCTGCTGCGTTCACTGGGATTTTCCAAGGTCTATTTTCTGCGCGGCGGCCTGCTCGACTGGATGGACGACGTCATGAGTCCAGCGTTGGCCGACAGCAGTGGCAACGCAAAGGCCGACTCGACGCGCGCGCACGTCGCTGCGTTAAGCCGATACTTTGGCGGCGTTCCGCGCATTGGTGGCGCTCCCGCTCTTCCCACGGGTACGGGCGCAGCCGCGTCGGCGGTCGCACGCGTAAAGCGACGCGGATGCTGAACCTCGAGCGCCGGAACGCGAGTGCGTCCCTGGCAACACCGGATTTCGCCGCGCTGCGCGCGCACGAGTTCGCACGGCTCGACGCGCATGGCCACGCGTATCTCGACTTCACGGGCGCATCGTTGTATCCGGAGAGCCTCGTCGTTTCGCACGCCGCGATGCTCCGCGACAGTGTGCTCGGGAATCCGCATGCCGAAAATCCCGCGTCGCTCGAGAGTACGTCGTTGGTTGCTGATGCGCGCCGGCACGTGCTCCGGTTTCTCGATGCGGACCCAGCGCAGTACGCCGTATGCTTTACCGCGAATGCAACGGCGGCACTTGGCCTCGTCGCCGCCGGGTATCGCTGTACGCCCGACGCGCCGCTGGTGCTTTCGGCCGACAATCACAACTCAGTGAATGGGATTCGGGAGTTCGCAACGCGTGGGGGAGCACCAGTCCACTACCTCCCGCTCGACGCCGAATTACGTCTCGATGCACCTGATGCGCGTCTCGCGGCCATAGCGCGCACGTCTCGGCAGCGCGGCCTGTTCGCCTTTCCGGCGCAATCCAACTTTTCCGGCGTGCGGCATCCGTTGGCACTGGTGGCATTTGCGCAGGCGCTTGGGTACCGCGTGCTGCTGGACGCCGCCGCATTCGTGCCCATGACTCGACTGAGCCTTCGCACTGTGCCCGCGGACTTCGTCGCGCTTTCGTTTTACAAGATGTTCGGCTATCCCACTGGGATTGGCGCCCTCGTGGCGCGACGCGACGCGTTGGCGGAGCTCACGCGTCCGTGGTTCTCGGGGGGCACCGTGGAATTCGTGTCGGTGCAGAACGTCACGCACGCGCTGAGAAATGGCGAAGAAGGATTCGAGGATGGTACGGCGAATTTCCTGGGACTCGCCGCCGTGCCTGCGGGTCTTCAGTTCCTCGAGTCGCTTGGGCTCTCGAGTGTCGAAAAGCATGCGATGGGTCTGGCCTTGCAACTCATCGGCACGCTGACAACGTTGCGCCACCGCAACGGCAGGCCACTGGCGCGGGTGTATGGGCCACTGAGCAACCTGAATCGCGGTGCGACCGTCGCGTTCAATGTGCTGGACGACACGGGCGCAACCGTTCCATTCGCGACCGTGGAGCGCAAGGCGCATGCGGCGCTCGTGTCGGTGCGTGGCGGTTGCTTCTGCAATCCAGGCGCATCGGAAGCGGCGTTCGGTTTTCCCTCTGGCACGGCGGCACGGTGTCTTTCGTCGACAGCGTCGCGGGGATGGTCGATGCCGCGGTTTGCCGAGTGTATGCGCGGATTTCCGGTTGGTGCGGTGCGGGCGTCGTTTGGGGCGCCAAGCAACGCGAATGACTTGCGCCGGCTGGTGGAGGTCGTTGAAACGTTTGCGACGTAGCGGTTGTCACACCAAGGCTGGGGTGAGTTTATTGTCATCCCGCACTCGCGAAGCGAGTGTCGGGATCTACCATCGCCGCGCTGTGAGCCAGCCACGCACAACGCATCGAGGATCCCGACATTCGCTTCGCTCATGCGGGATGACAATCTGTTGCGTCCAGCGATTGTAATCACCGGTCCTTCGCTTTGCCCAGGACGACAGAGGTCCCCACCACGGAGCACGCCAGATGACGTCCATCTCGATCCGCCGCGCCTTTGCGCTCGCAATTGCCCTGCTCTTCCTCGGTGGTGCCGCGCGTGCCCAGCAGGCGATACCGCATCCGTGCAACACGATGGCGCAAGCGAAGCAGTTCGACTTCTGGATTGGCCTGTGGGACGTGACGCCGTGGCAAGTCGCGGCACCAACGCCGGCGCAGCTCATGGGTGTGAACGACGTGCACGTTATTCTCGAGCACTGCGTGCTCTCCGAAAACTGGAAAGGCTCACGCGGCGGTGAGGGCAAGAGCTACAACTACTACGATCCGAACACTGGCAAGTGGCGCCAGATCTGGGTTGACGACAGTGGCAGCGTCCTCGATTACACGGGCGAGTTTCGGGATGGCGCCATGCGTTTCGCCGGCTGGAATCTCGACGCGAACGGAAAACGCGTCGAGCAGAAGCTCACGTTCTTTGCCATTGCGCCGGATACGGTGCGGCAATTGTTCGAGGCGTCGAGCGATGGTGGCAAGACGTGGAAGAGCACGTTCGATGGGCGGTATGTGAAGCGGCACTAAGCAGAGGCGTCCGCGCCGAGGGTGCAGATCCTTCGACTCGCTCCGCTCGCTCAGGATGACAAAGCTCGCTCCGCTCGCTCAGGATGACAAAGCTCGCGCCGCTCGCTCAGGATGACACAGCTCACTCAACACGACAGCATTAACGTCCATGCGGTGTCAGTCGTCATCCATGTGTTGAGAAAGAACCCGCATGGAGAGCTCATGTCGTCGAAGAAGACGCGCCCCGCCGTGTCGTTTCGCAACGCCCTCATCGCCAGTGTTGGCGTGATCAGTGTGCTCGGCCTGACCGCCGCGCGCGCCCGCGCGCCTCGGCGACCGCCGGCCGCCGGTGCGAGCAATGGTGACCTTCATATGGAAATGACACCGGTTCACCGCGCGTCGGCTGCCGACTCGACGCGCGCTGCGAACGTCGCCACGCAATTGCGCGAGGCGCTCAAGCCGTATGCCGATACCTCGGCGGCCGTTGCCGCCGGCTACAAGATGTTCATGCCGCGCGTGAAGCAGCAGAAGGTCTACCACTTCACCAACAGCTGGAACGCGGTGAAAGAGGCGTTTCGATTTGATGCCGCAAAACCGACGTCGCTCCTTTACAGGAAGGACGCCGACGGACGCTTCGTATTGGTGGGCGCGATGTACACTGCGCCCAAGCACTTCGCCGCCGAGAAGCTCGATGCGCGCGTTCCGCTCTCCGTCGCGCGCTGGCACAAGCACGTGAATTGGTGCATCCCGAAGAAAACCGAGTCGCAACGCTGGGTCGAGCGAAAGGACGGGCGGCCCGTGTTCGGTCCGGAGAGCCCCATCGCGACGAGGAGTGCGTGCGAGGCAGTGGGCGGGGTGTTTCACGACGTCGTGTTCGGCTGGATGCTGCACGCCAATGTGCTCGCGGGCGATGATCCCAAGGCGATCTGGGGCGACGACCACGCGGCGCATGAGATGCACGCCGGCATGCAAATGGGGATGGAACCGTAGCGTCAGCGCCTCCCGAGGGTTGGGTGCACCTGTAGACAGCCGGGCTGAGCGGCGTATCTTGTCGTTCATCTCAACCCCATCCGACCAGGTGCTCACATGATGCACGGCATTTCATTGCTCCTCTCCGCCGTACTGGCTGGAGGCATACCGACACACGCGCACACCCCCGCGGTGTCGCCCGTGGTCACCATTCACGCGAAGGACTTCGCCTTCACCGCTCCGAAAACCGTGAAGTCAGGCGTCAACACCTTCCGCCTCGTGAACGACGGGAAGGAACTACACCACCTCTCCATCATCCAGCTGGCGAAGGGAAAGACCATCGCAGACTTCGCAGCGGCCATGAAGAAGCCGGGACCACCGCCCACATGGACCACCAACGTCGGCGGGCCCAATCCCGCTGTCCCAGGGAGTAGCGTCGAAGCCACACTCTCGCTCGACGCGGGCACCTACGTGCTCATCTGCTTCATCCCGACGCCCGGCGAAACAGCACCGCACGCGATGAAGGGAATGATGGCCGAGCTGACCGTGCTCCCAGACAAGTCTGGCAATGCAGAGCCGACGGCCGACACCAACATTCACCTCACGGATTACACCTTTACGCTCGACAAGCCCCTCACGGCTGGGCATCACGAATTCAAGGTGACGAACGACGCCGCACAGACGCATGAAGTCGTGGTCGTCGAGCTCGCGCCAGGCAAGACAATGACCGACCTGGGGAACTGGGTGGAGAAGAGCTTGATGAAAGGCCCACCGCCGGGAAAGCCGATCGGTGGCATGTCCGGACTCGACAAGGGACATTCGGGCATGTTCCCCCTCGAACTCAAGGCCGGCAAGTATGGCATGATCTGCTTCGTGCCGGACGCAAAGGACGGCAAGTCGCACTTCGTTCATGGCATGACGAAAGAATTCACCGTGGCCGCGCATTAGACATCGGCTCGTCGCGCTCGACGTACTGCGATTCGTTGCCGTCCTGCTCGTACTCGGTCGACATATCCTCGTGAACCCAACGCCGAGCTGGTCGCTCGGCGTTCGGCATTTCATTGAGTATTGGCGAGCGGGCGGGTGGGTCGGCATCGACCTCTTTTTCGTGCTGAGCGGATTCCTCGTCTCCGGTTTGCTGTTCGCGGAGTTCAAGACGCACGGACGCATCTCGCCGCTGAGGTTCTATGTGCGGCGAGGGTGGAAGATCTATCCGTCGTACTTCGTCATGCTGGCGGCGACGGTGACGCTCATACTCACGGAAGGCGGACGATTCGCGCCCATCAAGCTCGTGGCTGAAGTGTTCTTCTTTCAGAACTACGTGCCCGGATTATGGAATCACACGTGGTCGCTGGCCGTCGAGGAACACTTCTATTTGTTGTTGCCGCTCGTGTGCGTCGCGGTGAT